>JAFLUR010000167.1 GCA_022508725.1 Oscillospiraceae bacterium | reverse complement strand
GGGCGGCCTGCTCAAGACGGGCGACGAGGTTCCGGCCTATCCGTACGTCTTTGCGGGCATCGGCGCCTTCGCGCTGATCGCGCTACTGGCGACGAGCTTCAAGAAGCGCAAGAGGGTCAGGTAACGACAATCTAAAAAAGGGCGTCTCCCATGCGGGAGGCGCCCTTTTTCTGTCTTGAGCGGTACGGCCAAGGTCACTTGTTTACAATGAAATATAACCACAAAAGTATGCGTGTACACAAAAAAAGTCCCAGAATTCTGCGAACCGCCGAATTGCTGTCCTCAGTCCCTTTTGTCTCTCCGACAACATAGGGCATCGAGTCCGAATCGAATAAAAAATCATTCTCGTTTTTTATTCTTGCTATTTCCTCGTCCAGACCGCCCACCTCTATCCCGTCAAAGCTGAGCTTTTCGCGGTCAAGCAGCGCCTCAACGGCGGTTATGCTTTTTGCTCCGGCATTTTTA
This sequence comes from Oscillospiraceae bacterium, assembly GCA_022508725.1. Classification (GTDB taxonomy): domain Bacteria; phylum Bacillota; class Clostridia; order UBA1381; family UBA1381; genus JAFLUR01. Next base: position 4,819 of record JAFLUR010000167.1, on the reverse strand, counting down.
AGAGCGGAATGAATTTTATCGTTCCTTACCGAAAGCAAAAGCTCCTCGTAATCCTTCTTTACGGCGTCAAATTCAGACCGCAGCTTCTCCGCCTCCGATATGACACGACCGATCTTTTCATCGTCCGTTCCCGGTCCTTCGAGAATATCCCGTGACAACATATCCTCCATTATTCTCACCTCCCTTCACTGCTTTTGTGAAACACCGAATAAATCAATATCAAAAAACAATTCGTCACCGGCGGCGAAAAGACGGCACGAACGCGTGCGCGCTTTGCGCCGAAGATCCGGATATTTTTTCGTAAATTATTTTTTTATTTTCCTTTAAACCGGTGTTCCCCTATTTTTCCTCTCCGAAATACCATGCGCGAAATTCCTCTTTGCTCATGATACCGGCGGATACAAGCTTCATTTTCTGCTCAAATTCCTTTTCGGTATCGCATATTATGCTGTCGTCAAATTCAAAGCCCGTTCCGTATTTTCCGCTCCCGCCTGTTCCCGAAAGCTCACACCATATATTCATGACGCACAAGAGTTCCTCAAGAGAACTCCGCAAAGCCTTCTGCATATCGGTTATGACGGAATAGGAACGCTGACGAAGAATTTTCAGTTCGGTAGCCGTTTTCGCCTGAGTATCCGTTCTTGAAAAGGTACCCCGTGAAAGTCCGCAGGCATCCTCTATTTTTACAAGAATGCTGTCCAGTCCTCTGAGTATGCTCTCATCCCTTATTACCGGCGACCAGTCGTGAAACAGATCGTTTTCACCCGAATTTATCGTTTTGTAAAGCCTTTTATCCGGAAGGACGGGTTTGCCGTTCTTATCCCGCCTAAACGCGGTTTCATCGAGATACAAGGCTCTTTCGCCGCTTTCGTATTCCCATATAAGACGCGAATACTGCCTGTCCGCCTGTTCCATAAGCTCGACGGCGCGTGAAAATACCGAAACACCGAAAGGCGAATCCGGCTCGATATTGTTCGCGCACGGCACACGGAAATACACAAAAAGCGGACGGCTTATATTGCTTATCGACACCGACTCCGACATATCCGCCCATATTTCACTTTCCGAAAGGGATATTTCTTTGCCGGGGTTATACCGATCATCCGAAATAAAGGCGCGGTTTCTTATCGTATATGTATTTCCGCCGAGGGAATGACTCTCAAGTCTTGTAAGATATTTTCCTTTGTTTTGGGCCTTTTGAATAAAATCCGCGGCAGTCACGGCGCCGTCCGATGATATGGCGGTCGGGATAAATGAATTCGGCGGAATAAAATCAACGTTCATCTCGCCGCCCTTTATATAAGGCTTCATTATCATTCCGCCGCAGGCGCAGGCATACTCGATCTCCGCGCGAAGCCTCGGAAGAATACGATTTATCGACTTTTCCAGAAATTCGGCGCGCGATGAGCCCGTAACCGATATTTTAAGCTCGATCGCGATAAGACGCGCGATTTCCGAACAAACGGCAGACGCAAGGTTAAGACTGTGTATATTCCCCGAGAGCCACGGCGCTCTGTTTTTATACACGGCGTCCCAGAGTGAAATCGCCTCGCTCATTTTCTCCGACATAATGTTTTCACACAAATCCTCCCGTTTAAAAAACCTGTTTCTCAAAAAAAGATTTCCAAAAAACATACAAAATCACATCCTTTTCAAAATAGTATTGCAGAAGTATCGTATATCGTCCATGGAATGGTCGTTTTCCTTTATTACCTTATCCTCTCCGCTTTCAATGTCCCATGTGTACATTGAAAATTCTCTTATCGCGTCACGGCAGCACTCATTTATAAATATCCTGCCGGCGGAAAGCATACTGCATACGCAGCGTATTCCGTCAAGGACATTGTTTTGCGCCTTTCTCACCGAATATTCGCCCTTTCTGCGTATAAGCTCGATAAACGACGCCGCGGACGGGTCGATGACAATGCACTGTATAACGCGTCCGCCGGCAAGCTCGGAAAGAGCATTGTAATATTCCTCATCGGTTTTCTGAATATGGGAATTTCTCCCGTCATGATAGTATTCTTTTATCCTGACCGCGTCTCTTCCGTCTATCCTCCATAAGCCCATGGAACACGGATTAAGCGTTCCGTAATCCACCGAGATGTAGTAAAGTCCGTCGCCGTTTTCCTCATCGCCGGTCTTTACGATATGCTTTTCGGGAGAGAACATCGGATATACCAATCCCTCCGCAAGGACCCAGTTCCCGAGAATAAAACGTTCGTAAAATACTCCCGAATACTCGTTTTTAAGACTTTCGACATACTCCCTGTCGAGAAAGCAGTTATCATCTATCGTGAATTTCATGCAAAGCATATCCAGCTCGTCCCTGCGGCTGATATATTTACGCATAAGCCAGTGATTGGGCGAATCGGGATTTGTTGTGGCTATAAGCTTTGCGCCGGGCAGTGAAAGACGTGAGAGAAGCATTGAAAAAAAGCTTTCGTCAAAAAGGGTCACTTCATCGCAGTAAGCGCCCATAAGCGTCATTCCGCGTATTTTGCTTTCCGCGCGCGAATCCGACGCGCCCTCGAGATATATCCTTCTTCCGAAAAGATACGCCTCTTTTTTTGAAACGGAATAAACGAAATTTTTTGTTCCGACAAGCTCCTCGATCAGATCGAGGCAATTGCGTTTCAAAGCCGTAAGCGTTTTGCCCGACATAAGAAAGTCATGGCTTTTGGGAGAGGATGCGACCCACAATATCCATATAATTATCGATATCCGGGTCTTTCCGCTTCTGACGCTGCCCTCAAGGATATTGATTCTTTTAAGTCCGCCGCGGCAGAACAATTTAAGCAGCTCAAGCTGTTTCGTGCTGAATGTTTTCATCGTTGAGTCCTTTCAAAAGGGTTTCGAGCTTTCCGAGCGTATGCTCATCATCCTTGCCCGTATAAACGGATTTAAGCTCTTTCAAAACCGAGCATAATATTTTCAATTCGTTTCTGTCTATTATCCCCTTTACGTTTTGAATTTTTTCATATTCTTCGATCATCTCCTTTTCCGGTTTTCCGCTTTCTTCAACATATCCTATGGATTTGACCTTTATTTTACGGTGCAGCATATATGTGTCAAGCTGTTCGACGGCGATTTCCGTTTTGTTCAGCAGCTCATCCGCGATAAGCATTATTCTTGCGGAAATATCGTCTCTGTTTTTCGGCTTTATCCATCCTTCCTTTTTTATGCGGTATCGTATTGCATTTGGAGTAACCTTATATTTTGCCGCAAGCTCATTCACATTCATTCCCGATTCGGTATAATCCTGCTTTATCATGTTCCAATGCATATAATAACCTCCGTATATATTTGATTACGGTAATATTTTACCAAGTATGAAAAGTTCATTCAATTTCTTTATATATTGCAAATAAATGTAAGATAAAATAAAAAACACCCGCCTGTGCCATTACGGGTATTTTCGTTGATTTTCGGGTTGATTTCGTGCGGTATATCCGGTATAATTATACCGGTAATATTCAGTAATACAAAAAAGGGGAAAAGTCACTATGAAAAAAAATTCTTTAATCTCAGGAATTGTTTTTTTGATTTTAACATTTGCCGGCGGCGGATATGTTCTTGCGAATCACGGTCAAGTAAATGCCGGGTACGCGGTAATTCCGGCGCTGTGGTGTATAATTTGCTTCGGCTTTTATCGCGGCGGCAAAACGGAAAAACAATAAAAATTCGTAATTAAGGAGGTCTTTTGTAAATGAGGGAACGGCTCAGCAAAATAAGAGCGCCGGAGAAGGATATAAAATTATCTGTACAAATAACACACAGCATATTGATATTGCTGTTCGGAATCGCATTGGGCGCTTTATCCAAGCAATTGGACAATATGTCGATCAACGATGCGATCCCGTGGCAGCGTATATTGGGAATACTCGATTTAAGAAACGTGTTTTCCGAACTTGCGATTTGGCTTTTAATATCTCTTGCGATTTCGGTTTTCAGCGGCACACCGCTGCGGGCAAGCTTGAATGTTTTTCTGTTTTTTGCGGGAATGTGCTGCTCCTATCATTTATATACCATTGTTTTTTCCGGCTTTAATCCCCGGCGGTATATGATGATATGGTACGGCTTTACCGTACTGTCGCCGGCATTGGCGTTTGTTTGTTGGTTCGGCAAGGGGAAAACAAAAGTATCTCTCGTCATAGATACTCTGATATTGACGGTTATGATATCCGAATGTTTTTCGATAGGTCTTTGGTATTTTGATTTTAAAAGTATAATAAACACACTGATATTTATCGGCTCGGCAACTGTTTTGTACAACACCCCGAAATATACCGTCATCGGTTTATCGGGAGCTGTCGCATTGTCGCTTGCCGCGAAAGCCGTATTATTTTGATTTACGGTTATCAAACGAAAAAAACGGCTCATAAGCAAAAGCTTACAAGCCGGTTTGGTGCGAGTGTTCTTATAGGATTTATTCAAAAATCGCACAAAATCAATAGTTTCAGACAGTCAATAAGCAGTATTAACCTCTTGTGGGAAAGGGAGTCTTTTCGATTAAACTATTTTGTACATAGAACTCTTGCTTATAACTTATATGGATCAAAATTCTCAATCTTATATTCATTAGGGTGAAGTGTTCGCTCTATGCTCTCTATAATCAAAACTGCCATGTTACGGAAGAAATTCATATGCTTATCAGAAAGATTCACAATATCACCTACCAAGGGGTTCACGAAAAAGTCATCGAAGTCATCGCCATCTGAAACACCAAGTTCAATAATCATATCAGAGCTAATGTCTTCAAACTCCTTTTTGTTCTTTGTTATAGAAACTTCCATCGCATCTCTCGCTTTATCAGTTA
>JAFLUR010000166.1 GCA_022508725.1 Oscillospiraceae bacterium | reverse complement strand
TGTATGACCATCTTGCCGGTAAACGGATTTTGCTCATAATACTGCTTTGCGCACGACCGCGCATACTTTTCCTTATCATCGGCACATTCCTCATACGACGGTATCATCACCGAATTTTTTATATCCCGGATACCGGCTTCATCCGCAATATAACACGTTCCCGGCACATCTGTTATCGACCTTGCGCTTTCTCCGCCGTTAAGCCTGTCCGCAAGAATTACGATCTGCTTCTCTCCCATGCCGTACATCAGTATATCGGCGCGGCTGTCAAAAAGCATGGAACGTCTTACTTTATCGTCCCAATAATCATAATGAGCAAATCTTCTCAGACTTGCCTCGACACCGCCTATAAGCAGCGGTATATCGCCGAATATCTCCCTTATGCGGTTGCAGTATACTATAGTCGCCCTGTCCGGACGCTGCCCGGCTTTATTTCCCGGGGCATATGCATCATCGCTCCGTCTTTTCTTTCCCGCCGTATAATGATTGACCATACTGTCAATATTTCCCGCAGATACCAGCACGCCGAGACGCGGTCTGCCCATGCGCATGAAATCATCCTTTTTTCTCCAGTCCGGCAAAGCAACAATACCCACCTTATAGCCGTGCTTTTCAAGAACCCGGCTTATTATGGCATGACCGAAGCTCGGGTGATCGACATAAGCCTCTCCCACTATATACAAAAAATCAAGACTGTCCCATCCGCGCTTTTCCATATCGCCTCGTGAAACAGGCAAAAAATCATTCATTAAAACACCGCCTTTTTATTGCTCCTCAACCGGTTCCCGAATTTTTCAGCTTGCTTGAATCATATAACACATATCACGAATTCCCGTAAACCTCGGCGGCGGTAAGCAGCACCTCACGCGGCTTGCTGCCGTTTGCTCCGCTTATGATTCCGCGGCTTTCCATCTGATCTATTATTCTTCCCGCTCTCGCATATCCCACACCCAGACGCCTCTGCACCATTGACGTGGAAATCTGCCCCGCCTCTATCGCTATGCTTATGGCCTGAGGCAAAAGCTCATCTCCGTCATCCTCTTCATCCGGAGTAACACCGTTTTCTCCGTTCGCGCATCTTTCGATATGCTCCGCCAAATCCTCGGCATATGAATTTTCATCACTGTTTTCTATCAAAAATCTGACAACATTTTCAATTTCCTCATCCGATACATACGCGCCCTGCACACGCATGGCATTCGGAATTCCGCTCGGATGAAACAGCATATCTCCGTTTCCGAGAAGCTTTTCGGCGCCGCCCTTTCCGAGAACGGTACGGCTGTCCACCTGACTTGAAACAAACAGCGCCGCCCTTGACGGGATATTCGCCTTGATAAGGCCCGTTATAACATCAACGGACGGTCTTTGAGTAGCTATTACAAGATGTATTCCCGCCGCTCTTGCAAGCTGTGCCAAACGGCAGATATATCCCTCAACCTCTTTCGCCGCCACCATCATCAGATCCGCAAGCTCGTCTATGATTATAAGTATCTGCGGCAGCTTTTCCGTATCGCCGTTCTCCGCAAGCTTGTTGTATCCGGCGAGATTTCTGACCTTATTCTTCGCAAACAGGTCGTATCTTTTCATCATCTCCCGTACAGCCCAGTTAAGCGCTCCCGCCGCCTGTTTCGGTTCGGTCACGACCGGTATCATCAAATGCGGTATGCCGTTATATACACCGAGCTCGACAACCTTCGGGTCCACCATTATAAGCTTGACCTCGTCCGGAGATGCGTTATAAAGAATACTTGTTATCATTGTGTTTACAAATACGCTCTTACCCGAGCCGGTAGAGCCGGCAATAAGAAGATGCGGCATTTTCGCAATGTCCGCCGTTATGATTCTGCCGCCGATATCCTTTCCCACAACAAATGCAAGCTTTGACTTTACACTCCGGAACTCGTTTGAATCGATAAGCTCTCTCACCGATACCATGCTTATTTTTTTATTCGGCACTTCTATTCCCACAACGGGCTTGCCGGGAACGGGCGCGATAAGTATGCTCGATACAGCCAAATTCATTGCAAGATCCTCCGACAGACCCACTATCTTGCTGACCTTTACTCCCGGTTCAAGCTGTACCTCATACCTTGTTACCGCCGGACCCTGAGTGACCTCCGACAGCTTTACGTTTACATTGAAGCTTTTAAGCGTTTCTATCAGCTTAAGCGCCGTTGACCGCATTTCTTCACGGATATTTCCGGACGGCTTTTTCGGCTCTTTGAGCAGATTTATGTCCGGATAAACATACGGTCTGTGAGGCTCCGCGGCGGCATCGTCAAGAGACTCGATAAGCGTCATATTCTCTTTGTCCGGCTCTTCCCGACGCTCTATGTAAGTCTTTGATATTTTCCGCACTTTATCCGCATTGCCGTTTTCTCTTTTTCTCACAAATTCTTCCACCGTCTCCGAGCCGGAATTGCTCTTTTCGCTGCCGGCCGTAACCATCGGATTAAACACAACATCCGCTATTTCCTCATCGTCGAAATCCTCCGGAATTTCTTTATTCCCATCCTCTTTTTCTTCACTTTTTTTATCCGCCGAATTATAAGCTTCGGAAATACGGTCCGCATCTGTGTTACAGTCCTCGTTTTCGTATACTATCTCGCCCGTTACGGGATCTATGGTACTGAACGGCGGAATATATTCCTCTTTATCCGTACCGTTTTCCGGTGCATTATTCTCATGCGGACCGTTAAGGCTTTCTCCCGGCATCAGCATACCTATCGGCAGCACATCCGGCGGCTCCGCCGAAAACATATCGGTATGATCTTCGCCGCGGTTATGCCTGTCACTCTCCTTTTTTCCGTATATTTTTTCCATTTTTTCTTTTAAAAGAGGCTTATCGTCATTCGTTCCTCCCGACATTACAGTATCCTCCGGCGCGTCGCTCTTTGACCCGGACTCACCGGGGGTACGCTCATCCTCTTTTATTTTAAAATCAAATCTGCTTTTTCTTTTTATCTCGCTTTTTATATATTCCTTTGCCTCGTTGATATCCTCTTTCGTCTCCCTCATTTTACGGGTCGTTTCCTTAACTTTAAGCGTTATTTTTTTGTTTGTCTCGGAGCTGTCGATTTCCTCCGGCGGTTGGAGCATTTCGGTCACTATTTCTTTTATAAGCTCGATAAAACCCGATATGACGCTTACAACGGATACTCTTGTAAGCATGCTTATCATAACTATTCCCAATGCAATAAATATTATTACTGACGCGGCGGCGCCGATGGTACTGTAAAGCGGATAGCTTGCGCAGGCGCCGAGAAATCCTCCTCCGTACGCATCTATATACGCATACGGCACATCCTCCGCCCCCTGCATTATCTCCGCTTGTCCCGAAACTATATGAATGATCGCGGCAATATCCCAAAGCAGCAGAAATGCCATTATCATTTTTGCGTAAAATTTATCGACATCCTTGGTGCTGCACAGATATATCATACATCCCACAGCCGCAACAGGCAGAAAATATGCGCATACTCCGAATATCCCGAACAAAAAGCTGTTTACAGCCATTCCCGCTACCCGGTCCGACGATGTGTATGTAAATATAACCAGCAATATGCATACCGTTATCGTAACAATATATGTAAGTCCGCCGGGTTCCTTTGATTTTTTTCTTGTTTTCTTTGTTCCGGAGGATTTTTTTCCCGTATTCTTTTTTGCTGTTTTTTCCGCCTTTGCGGTATTATCCGGGCTACCCGCCCCTTTACTTGCCATATAAACCGTACCTCCCGGGTAAATTTAATCTGATACATATTTTCTATTATATCATATTCTTTCCGATTTTCAAATACTTTTTTTATTTCCGACACGGAAATCAATTTTTGTTTATAAAGCGATACAATTTACTCCCTCAGCCGACTGCGCCGGCAGCTCCCTCTTTGAGAGAGGTGGGAAGCGCAAGTGCGCCCGGAGGGAGTCATACCTTTATTTTTGCAAAATTGATTTCCATGTATTTCCGAACCTTTTTGTTTCGTATACTTTTTTGGAATATACAAAAGCGAGTGATGAATATTCATCACTCGCCGGTATTATCCTTTTATACCGATACATCTACCGATACATCCGCCGTTTCCGCGACTGCCGCGGCTGTAGCCGTATCGGCTCCGCCCGAAGCCGCGGCATCCGCCGCCCGGGAATCAACGTATCCCGATGCAAGCTCGCTCAAAGACGGATTTGTTCCGTAACCGTCCGCGATTTTGTCGGCATTTTTAATATCGTCCGCCTCCTGCTTTTTACGGTGAAGCTTTTTCATCGAAAGGACTGTCCTGTGCTTCATCTCCTTGGCGTATTCGCGGCGCTTTCGTGCAGCTTCCGCTGCAAGCCTTATCCTTGTCTCCGTTTTGAGTTTTCCCACCTTTTGCCTGCCCTTTTTGATAATGCGCCTTATCCTCGGAACAAGCGTTTCACCCTCTTTTGTATTTTTCACCGCTCCTATTTTGCTTTCAAGACTTGCAATAATTCTTTTAAGCTCGGCTTCCGTTTCGGCGGCGGCAATACGCATAAGCTCATACTGCGGGTTAAAGTCCATACCCTTTTTTTGGAATTTAAACATATCGCTCAGATCAAAAGAATCCTCATTATACCCCTTTATTTTATTCATTATGTCGTTTTTGAATTTTTCGGCATCAAACAGCTCCGCCGGATTTTTTATATTTTCCCCGGCATTTTTTTCGGTTTTTTCGACTGACGCGCTGCCGCCTCGTCTTTCGGTATCCGCTATTTTCATAATTACCGCCTCCCCTATCTTATATATCGTAACAAACCGGCGGTTCTTTAGAAAAATCCCGTTTATTTCTGTTTTTAATCGACCTTTTCAAGATGCGCGAATGCAGCCATAAGATGTTTTGCGCCTGTATTTTCAAACTCCACTATCAGTTTGACATCATTTCCGACAGGCTGAGCGTCGATTATTATTCCTCTGCCGAACTTTTTATGCATCACAACATCCCCCTTGCCGAAATCAAGACCTCCGGCAATTCCCGCGTCCGTGTTCCGATAAACATTCGCCCTCTTTTGCGCCTGCTCCCGGAATGACTGCGTTTTATCGTTTTCATGTCCTCCGATATTGTATTGTATACCCATATTTTCAAAAAATGTATGCACCGACGCTGACGGTGACGCGCTTTTATTTATAAAATCCTCCGGTATCTCGCCGATAAACCTTGACGGAGGATTATATGAGGTTTTTCCGTACATATTTCGCGTTTTGGTATTTGTTATGTACAAATTCTTTTTTGCCCTTGTAATTGCGACATAACACAGCCGTCGTTCCTCCTCCGTATCCTCCCTGCTGTCCATGGAACGTATGCCCGGGAATA
>JAFLUR010000165.1 GCA_022508725.1 Oscillospiraceae bacterium | reverse complement strand
CTCTCCTGTCATCCAATTATCATAAGAGGAATCAATAACTTCTAATTCCATATAAGCGTTTTTCTTTGTAGCGTTCATAGCTTTTTTTCAAATCGCTTTTACGCTGTCGGTGAAATCAACAATTTCAGAAAAATTTGTAGTATCGCACATTTTTACTTCCGCTGTAAAAATGCTTTCTGTAACCTCACCTTTTTTATTTTCCCGAACCATCAACTTAATTTCAAAATTTCTCATAATTATTTCATCCTTTCTATACTTTAAATTTCTACAAAATAATTATCGCCGTATAAGTCGCCGTCTGTAATATCTTTTAACCATGCGTAATTCTTGCCGTTCCAATCATTAAGTACTGCCTTGAAAACGATTGATCTATTTTGTTCCGTGCTGATTTTATGTATTTCTTCCCATGTCTTGACATAGCCCCAACAGCTGCCGGTCTTTTTATCGTTTCACAAAATTTGTCATATTTCATTTTCTTTACTCCTTTCAAAGTACCTGTTCCTGTGGTTCGGGTTCGAGCGTGGTATATTGAGCCGCGCCCATTTTCAAGCCGTCAATATACGCCAATGCAATATTGATACATACCTCCGGCATATCGTAAAAGTCCAAAGCCTTTTCAATCATTTCTCTTATTTCCGTGTCTGATATTTTTGTTGTTGACATTGTAATCACCTCACCTATATTCACACGTTTATGTTAAGTTTACAATCATATTTTACACCCATTTGTACAATGTGTCAACAGTTTTTTGTGAAATAATATACAAATATATAATATAATATTTGTTTAATTGTCACAAAAAGATTTTGTTATAATATTATTGACACGTTTGTGTTAATATGATATAATCATTTAATAAGGAGATGATAGAAATGGATATTAAAGACACTCTTATATCTATTCGTGAAAAAAATGGGTATTCAAAAAAGACTGTATCAGAAAAGACAGGAATCCCATATACAACTTATGTGAAATATGAATCGGGAGAAAGAAAAGATGTAAGTATGCAGGCTATTTGTAAACTTGCTGATTTTTACGGAGTATCAGCGGATTATCTATTAGGCAGACCGGATGCAAAACCACCGGAAAATCCGGTTGACTCATTTGTAAAGAATGCAAATTTAAAAGAATTGGAAGAAATTTTAATAAAAGAATATTTAAAATTATCCGATAGACAGCGTGAGTCTGTGATTGATTTTATGCAGAATGTAATTAAAAAAGAGGAAGAAAGGAAACTCGCAGAGGCAGAAGCCGCAAAAGCCGATGAGGAACAAACAGTCACAGAGGAAAATAAAATCAGACTGTATTTATCAAATGATGATTCAACATCCGGATTTATCAAGCCGGGAAATCTTCCGCCGAGACTGAAAGACCATATGAGCGAGGAAGAAATGTTTGCAACGGCAATAATACAAGGAGAAATCAATTCCGAAAAGAAACAGGAATCATAAGCATTGTCTGTGAACGAATCAGACGTGGGTCAATCGCATGGCATATTCAATAAAAAGATAAACTGCATAAAAAGGCGTGTTCCGCAAGTTTACCGGAACGCGCCTTTTTCATAAAATGAAAGGAACGGTGTGATACAAACAATTTATTACAACACCTATTATAACACATACGCCGCAAAAAGTCAAATATTCCGTAAAAATTTCATCTGCTGTCGTATCTGCGGAGTACAATGCGCCTAATACCGCCCTCGTTAATTGCGGCGATAACCTCGTAAAATTTCCCGTCAATATCAAGCACAGCGCCCGCTTTGGGTTTTCTCAAATTGTCCGCCGACACATACATCGTGAGACTGTTTGAAAAAATCCCCATTTTTCTGTTTTCACTGAATCGTCCGTCCGGTTCGGTAAATACGCCGTCTTGTATACATATAACCATTTCTTCGCCGTTTACGGTATGGATTTCCCCGAATGTGTCAATATCCAAAAACGCATTTTTCACATCATCTTCCATAGCTTCTCTGAAAGTCATAATCTACCTCCCGTTAAACACAGCCGCACCAACGCGCCCGAGAATACCGCTTCCTGCTGATGCGCTTTCAAGCTCCTTTTTCATTGCGTAAAGTTTGTTTAAATCCGCCCGCGTAACCTCGCTGCTGCCGATTTTTACGCTCTGCCCCGAAACCAAAATCTTTCTTATTGCTTCGTTCACTTCCGATAAACTGACGTTATTATACGCGCTTTCGCTTCCCGCCGTGGAATAATTGTAACGCGACAAATAAATTCTTTCCGCCAGTTTCTCGTCCGTTTCAATGTCGCTGCCGCCTGAGGGCGTTTCGGTATTTGTAACCGTTTTTATATACGCGATCGGGTCGGCTAAAATATTCAGAGCGCCGACCGCAAAATCATTTCCCGCGCTTCCGCCCGAATCAGCCGTTGCAAGCACATCGACCTCAGTTTCTCCCGCCGGTATCTGCGCGTATTCGTTCGTTGCAAAGAATATTTCTCCCGCTCCGTCGGTTACACGCGTTCCCGCTGGGACAGCCGTAGCCGCACTGCGCGGCGCGGATAAAGAAAAACGTATATTCACAACGGCGGGCGTTGCTTCTCTGCGCGTTATCAGATGATTTAAAGCTAAATTGTCAAGATATTCTCCGGTCGCATATTTCAAAAGATTCTGCCTTGCCAAAGCGTCCGTATTCGCCGCCGTCTGATATATTATCTGCGCCGCGCTGTATAATATCGCCTTGTTTTCGTCGCTTATCGCGCCGGTTCCCGATACTTCCGAAAATTTCTCCAACGCCGTTTTTTTCAGTCCGTCAAGCGTTATTCCGTCCAAAAACGAAACATCCGCAATATTGTCAAACATATTCGCACCCCCGTAAATTTAAGAAAATCGCCGGCTTTATCCTGTTTTTTCGATACATTTCATTTCAAGAAATTCTTTAATTCTGCCGTATGTATCAGGCTGCTGTGTCTCAAAAAACATCTCCTCAAAATTGAGGACATCTTTTTTTAAAGATTCAATATCTCTAAGAACATTATCATGTCTTTTTTGAAAATGCTCCGCAACCTCACGGCTTGTTGTCGTGAGTATCTCCTCATTTTTCTTGCCTGTGATCTGTACCAACATAAAATCAATCCTTTCTGTAGTTTTATTGGTCTATAATTTATTTTAATTTTTGTTCATTATTATTTCCGGCACTAACGCCGCCGAAATCCAGTCCTATGCTTGCCGCGTAATCCCGGACCTGTTTCATTTCTTTTAAAACATCCTCATAATCCCGTCCGTTTTCGCGCCAAAGTTCGACAAGGGTTTTTTGACCGCTGTTTATCGCCGCTGCGTTTGCATTGGCTTCTTTCAGCGGGTCTATCTATTTTTTCGGCTTTCTGTTCCATTGATGTTTCAGATACTCGTCCTTGTTTTCCCAAAATTCCTTACATTCCACCACGCCGGATAAGACCGCAATCTCAACAAAGTCCGCGTATATGTCGTCAAGAATTTCATGTTTGAGTTTGTCAACCTCCGGCAGAAATGTTTTCTCGTCCTCAATGACCGCCTGACGCGCGGAGGAATAATTTGTCTGTGACAAATCGCGCGAGCCGGCTTCGTAGCTTATGCCTTGACCGGCAAAAATAAGCCTTGAAAGCGCCTTTATAAATTCCGATGTACTTTCCGCAGACCCGGGCGGATTTATCATCTGAATATCGTCTCCCGGCATGAGTTCCAGAATCATTCCGGGACGGAATTTTACATCTTCATAATCAAAATCGTCCTCATAGGACGAAACAGGATTTCTCCCCATAAATCCCGGCTGAGTGGGAGCGTTTCTTTTTACAAACGCTCCGAAACAAGCCGCCATACGCTCCTTTACGGTAACCGCCTCGACATACCCGTTTGCATCTTTTATACGACCGATAGCCGCCGACATTTCAGGCATTTCTCTGAGCTGTGACGGACGCGTTTTTGAAAAATAAAATATGACCCTTTCGCGCGGAACAAAGATGCTTTCGGGGTCAAGATTTCCGTCAAGGTCGTATTTTTTCAGCCAATATCCGACCGCACGCGCATTGTTATTGTATTCGATTCCGCCGATAACTCTGTTTCCCTCATATTGGGGATTTTGCCGTATGCCGTCCAGTTCGTCAACTTCCCTTGCCAGAATCTGAAACGGGATCACTCCGCCATCGGTATAATGTTTTATAAAAAGTATGCCTCCGTCAATTCTTTTTCGTCTGACCGCCATTCTCATCATTTCCCAGAACGACTGAGAGCCGGTAACATCGCAGTTATCTTTTTTACACCATTTCCGCCATAATTCCTCTATCCGGTCATTGAACTCTTTATCTTTCGATTTTGCTTCAAGAATATAGCCTTTGCCGACAATATTGCGAATCCACGGTGAAACGGACGCGTTCATAAGGTCGCTGTTCCGTTCCAGATCCCGGCTTCTTGCCCGTATTAAATCGCGGTGTACCTTATTTGTTGTTTCCGCGCTTTCGTTTACGGCGACCCAGTTTCTGTTTAACCGGTCGTGCCGACCGGAGTCATAACTCATCGAACGCCGATTTTTAAAATTAAAAATTTTCCTGAGATTTATCATGATTCTGTCTCCCGTAATTTGATACATCAATTATAACATAAAAAAAATACGGCATTTTACGGCTTGTTTTACAAACCGCACACAATAAGCAGCAAATTTATGTTATAATCAATACAATAAATTTAAGGAGACCGGTAAATATGGCAATAGGAAAAGAATTATCGCTTATGATAAAAATAGGTGGCAAAATAGACAAAACACTCGGCTCGGCTATAGCCAACGCACAGTCGCAGCTTGAAACAATGCGCAATGCCGCAGGTAAAGCTATGACGGCAGAAATCACGGCGGTCACGGAGGCGGGCGCGGCTTTGGCGGTCGACAGCGTTAAAACATATATGAATTATGAAAGCGCGATAAAAAGCGCGGCAGCGACTGCGGGAGTCGAGAAAGGCACGGAGGCTTACAAGGCTCTTGACGAGGCGGCAAGACAGGCGGGAGCAACCACGGTAAAAACGGCGCAGGAGTCGGCAAACGCGCTTGAATATATGGCTCTTGCCGGATGGAGCGTAGAGGAAAGCACACAGGCATTGATGCCGGTATTGAAATTGTCGGCGGCTACAAACATGGACCTTGCCACGGCGTCCGATCTGGTGACCGACTCCATGTCGGCTTACGGACTCGGAATATCCGATTTAACACGTTAAGCATCATAGAATATTTCGCTTATTGTGAACTGATCATAATATTCCTCGTCTTCATCAATGTCGCCTATAACCATTTCGCCGTCCGAATACATTTTCAACTCATTGCAGTTAATATATTCTTTGACTTTTCTGCTGTCGCCGCTCATGGACTTTATGATGTTCTCACTCGGATTATACC
>JAFLUR010000164.1 GCA_022508725.1 Oscillospiraceae bacterium | reverse complement strand
CTTATCCTCCACAAGCTTTTGTATTGAACGCTTTAAAGGACGGGCGCCGTATTTCGGATCATAGCCGTCTTTCAGAATGGTATCCTTTGCGGAGTCGGTAACAACCAATTTAGCGCCTCTTTCCGTCATGCAGTCGGATATATCGACAAGCAGAAGATCGATGATCTGCTTAAGCTCATCCTTTGAAAGGGGACGGAATGTTACAATATCATCTATACGGTTAAGAAATTCCGGCTTGAATATATTTTTCAGGCTTTTTTGCACATTATCCTGTATCTTATCTTCATCAACACCGACAAATCCGAGAGCATTGCTTTTCATTTCGGAACCGGCATTTGTTGTCATAACAATGATGGTATTTTCAAAGTTAATGATTTTTCCGTGACTGTCGGCAATTCGTCCGTCGTCAAGAATTTGCAGGAACATATTGAATACTTCCGGATCGGCTTTTTCGATTTCATCAAGGAGAATTACGGAATACGGCTTTCTGCGTACCTTTTCGGTAAGCTGTCCGGCATCGTCATAACCAACATACCCCGGGGGTGAACCGATGAGCTTTGAAACGGAATGTTTTTCCATATATTCGGACATATCAATTCGTATAAGAGCCTCTTCGTTATCAAACATAACTTCGGCAATGGTTTTTACAAGCTCGGTTTTTCCTATGCCCGTAGAACCCGCGAAAATAAAGGATACGGGACGCTTTTGCTTTGAGATATCCGCACGGCGCCGACGTATTGCATTGGCAACAAGCGAAACGGCTTTATCCTGTCCGACAATGCGTTTGTGTATACGATTTTCAAGATCGAGCAGCTTTGCGGCTTCATCCTCCGTAAGACGATGAACGGGGATTTTGGTCCAGCTTTCTATAACCGCAGCTACATCATCCTTTGTGATTTCATAATTTGCGGCATCCGATTCCAGCTTTTTAATATGCTCGCTTAAATTGATCTCTTCGCTTTTAAGCTGAGCCGCGCGCTCAAAATCCTCATTGGATGATGCCGTTTCCATCTCCGAGCGTATTTTATCGAGATTATCGCGGAGTCTTGCGGCTTCGTAAAGCGGTCGGTTCATAAGATTGACTTTGGAACCCGCTTCATCGATTATGTCTATGGCCTTATCGGGAAGAAAACGGTCGGTTATATAACGTTCGGACATACGCACAGCCGTTTCTATTACCTCATCGGAGATCTTGACACGATGGAAATTTTCATAATAATCCTTGACACCCTTTAGTATCTCAATACTTTCCGCAACGGACGGTTCATCGACAAGTACGGGCTGAAATCTGCGTTCGAGAGCGGAATCCTTTTCAATATGTTTTCTGTATTCCGTAAGAGTTGTTGCGCCTATGACCTGAACTTCGCCTCTTGCAAGCGCGGGCTTCAGTATATTTGCCGCACTCATTGCGCCTTCGGCGTCACCTGCTGCGACAATATTGTGGATCTCATCTATAACAAGTATGACATTGCCCATTTTCTGAGCTTCGGTCAAGAGGTTTTTCAGCCTGGCCTCAAATTGACCTCTGAATTGTGTTCCCGCAACAAGCGCGGTAAAGTCGATAAGATACAGCTGATAGCCGAACAGCTTGACGGGAACATTTTTTTCGAAAATACGCAGAGCGAGACCTTCTGCTATTGCCGTTTTACCGACACCGGGTTCTCCGAGCAGAACGGGATTGTTTTTACTGCGTCTGTTAAGAATTTGTATGACCCTGTCTATTTCGGAATTACGGTTTATAACTCTGTCTATTTCCCCCATAGACGCTTTTGCGGTAAGGTTTGTACCATATGTGTCCAGCATACCGTTTTTCTTCTTTTTAGGAATATTTACATTTTTTTCGGAACGTTTGTTTTCACGTTTTTCTTTATGTTCGGAAACGTCATCTCCGGAATTTTTGCCTCCGAAAAGCTTGTTGAAAATATCAAATGGAGCCGTCGGAGCGCCGCCTTGATTTTCAATGCTGTCATTGTAAGATGTTTCAAGACGGTCAAGCATTGCGTTAAATTCGGGCGAGGATTCGGGGTTGCTCAGATCGTCTATGTTGTCGATATCATTTATGGAACTCATGAGTCCCGCCATATTCATGCTTATGCTGTCAAGATCATCCTCGTCGATCCCGAATTTATCCATCATATTTGTCACCATTTCATTTATCGGAGCTATGCCGAGATCTTTTGCGCATTTAAGGCATAGTCCTTCATTTGTGGTTTTATTGTTTTCCATTTTTGTAATGTAAACCACTGCGGGATATTTACCGCATTTTGAACACATATTATTCATTCTATCAATCCTTTCGGTCTTTTCGCTCCTGTCAAGACTATTAGTAGTTTAAGGTTAGGTACATCATCGGGGTGTCCGGAAATTTTGCGTCCAATAGTATCCGTAGCCGTAATCGGATATATACAGCCCTACGCCGAGTTCCGTAAGTGATGCGTTGAGGATATTTGCCCGATGCCCGGGTGAATTCATCCATGCGTTCATCACATCTTCCGGAGTTGACTGCCCCTCCGCTATATTTTCAGCCGCAACGGAATAAGTGATCCCGTATTGCTTGATGCGGTCAAACGGTGAAAGGCCGTCGGGATTTGTATGGTCAAAAAAGCCTCTTACCGCCATATCATAAGAATGTGCTCTTGCAACATCGGCAAGCGATTCGTTCCATACCAATGCATTGAGGCCGTAAGCGGCGCGTTCGGCATTTACAAGGTCAAGGACCCTGTGCTCCATAGACAGCTTGTTATCAGCGGTTATATTTGCCGCCGGAGCGCTTCCGGTAAAGCATTGTGTCCAGTAATATTTATACTGAGAGCCTTCTGAGATCGCAAGTCCCACGCCGAGATGTGTAAGCTCCGGATCGAGAATATTCGCTCTGTGTCCTTCGGAGTTCATCCATGAGTCCACGGCTCCGGCGGCTGTACTTTGACCGGCGGCTATATTTTCAGCCATTCTGCGGTAGGAGATACCTGCGTTTTCGATCCGATCGGAAGAAGAGCGGCCGTCAAGCGAAGTATGTGAAAAATATCCTCCCGCTGCCATATCGTAAGAGTGAGCGCGGGCAACCGCGGCAAGTGAATTGCTCCATGTAAGGGGGGCAAGTCCGTTTTCTGCGCGCAGTCTGTTTACCTCGTTGAATACTTCAACCTCCGGATATTGGACCGACTCATCCGGCTGTGAATCGCTTGACTGCTGCATTGCGTTCTGTGGGTATGACGGTACGGGTTTCGGAATATCGGGTGTGTATCCGTCTGTTGAGATCAGTACGGTGCGTGTGTTTGCGTCCCATTGAACCTTTGCGTTGAATGCTTCGCTTATCGCTCTCAAGGGAACCATGGTACGTCCGTTTTCAATAAAAGGCGCGGCGTCAAGCGATACAAAATAGTCACCGACCGCCATTTCGTTGTATCCGATAACGAGCAGAATATCTGTATTTCCGAGAACTGCGTAAACCGCCTCATCTTCGGGATACCATTCAACCCTTGCGCCGAATGCCTCAAATATCGCTCTCATGGGAACCATTGTACGATCATTTACTATCATGGGGGATTGATCCGGAAAATAAATGTTATTTCCGTTAATATTTACCGTTACCTCCGCTGCCATAACATATGAATGTTCAAAGGAAACCGGCATATCATCTGTGACGGACATATCGGCTTTTGCATTTACGGGAGATGCGGAAAGCATTGATGATAATAAAAGCATTGATGATAACATAAGTACTGCAATTTTTTTTCGCATAACAAAAATCCTCACTTTTTAAGATTTGCACAGCTTTAATATTTCATATGACCTATTCTTCTGTGCAAAGAATGTCATACATGATTTTTAAAATTTATTTTTGGCTTTTAGGGTCCCTGCGGCAACCCTGTCATTTCCGCTCAGATCCTTTATTATTTCGATATGATGAAAATGCTCCTCCATAAGTGACGCGACCGCCTCGGCTTGATTATATCCTATTTCAAACACAATCATACCCAAATCATTGAGAAGAACCGGAGCTTTCTTTATAATTTGTCTGTAAAACATAAGCCCGTCCGGTCCTCCGTCGAGAGCGCCGATCGGTTCATAATCCCTGACGGTTTTGTCAAGAGCCGGTATTACATCTGTTTCTATGTAAGGCGGATTCGAAATAATAACATCAAATCTGCCGCTTGTATTGAATGAAAATATATCCGAGCAAATAAAGGATATATGTCCCGAAACATTATGTTTTTTTGCGTTAAACCTCGCAACTTCGAGAGCTTTTTCGCTTATATCGACGGCTTTGAAAAAGGCGCGTTTGTTGTAAACGGCAAGGCTTACCGGTATGCAGCCGGAGCCGGTGCCTATTTCAAGCGCAAGCATGCCTTTGCTTCCGGGATATTTTTCAAGTATATATTCAACCAGGATTTCGGTATCGGCGCGGGGAATAAGAACATCGGGCGTGACCTTAAATTCAAGTCCCATGAATTCTTGACTGCCGAGAATATACTGAAGAGGTTCGCCGGAGGCGCGTCTTTGTGCGACGGACAGTATTTTTTTCTCTTGTACCGGAGTTATCTCGCGGTTTTTTTGAAGAACCAAATCAATAGCCTGCATTTTAAGGCAGTGACGTATTATTATGTGCGACTCAAAAATAGGATTATCACTGTTGTTGTCCCGCATGAGCCGGATACACCGTGAAATTATTTCATGGATTACCATTTGTCGTCCTCTTTATTTTCGGGAATAACGGCTTTAAGAGATGCTATCGCGACCTCGATCTGAGAATCGTCGGGTTCCCGTGTGGTAAGTCTTTGAAGCCAGAGTCCCGGTTTGATTAAAAGCTTTACGCAGGCGGATCTGCTCCTGCCGGCAAGTTTTATTATTTCATAAGATATTCCCGCAACGGCAGGAAGCAGCGCAAGACGCATAAGCATACGAAGAATAATGTCTGTTTTGGGGAGAAATGCAAACAATATGATACTGACGATCATAACGAACAGCAGAAAATTTGTTCCGCATCTCGGATGAAATCGCGTATATTTTTTTACATTTTCCGGAACAAGCTCTTCTCCGCTTTCATAACAGGCAATGGTCTTGTGTTCGGCGCCGTGATATTCAAACACACGGCGAATATCCTTCATACGGGATACAAGAGCAAGATACCCGACAAATACAATCAAGCGAACTATGCCTTCGGTTATGCTTGTAAAGGCTTTTGTTGTCGTAAGCTGTGAAAAGGAGGAGCTTATTTCCGGAAAAATACCGAGCTTTCCGGAAAAAACAAACTCAATTCCTCTTGTGACGAGTGTCGGCAGCAGGATAAAAAGTCCTATACTCATGATAAGGGATATAAATATTGAAAAGTATATCACAATATCCTTTATTTTATCACCGAATTTATCCTCAAGCCATCTTTCAAACCGGCTTTCGGCTTGTTCGTCCTCATCGCCCTCTATGTCTATAAATTCCG
>JAFLUR010000163.1 GCA_022508725.1 Oscillospiraceae bacterium | reverse complement strand
GAATTTCACAGTTTTGGCAAGCAGAAAAATCCAAGAGTCAGTTGGTGGAGCAATAAAATGCATATAAATGAAAATATGAAAACAAATATAAAATGGCTTGTATTTTTCGCGGTACTGTGCATATTGTGCACAGCGGCATATATTTTGCGGGGATATGTATCGGGCGGGAATTTTGCGGAAATACGTCTTGACGGAAGGCTTGTGAATTCCGTCGATCTTTCAAAGGTCGATGAACCGTATGAATTCAGGGTAGATACCGGGGACGGCGGATATAATGCAATTCGTGTCGAAAAGGGAAAAATAGCTGTCACGGATGCCGATTGCCCGGATAAAATATGTGTGATGCGGGGATATATATCCGGCGGCGATCTTCCCATAGTCTGTCTGCCGCATAAGCTTTCGGTAACGGTAAAAAAACCGGAAAATCCGGCTCCCGATGCGGTTTCCGGAAGAAAATATTGACCGTCGGTGATTTTTTTTCGCCTCGGTGCCGAATTATTTTTTGATATTTGATTTATTCAGTGCTTCCTTTAGGGAAACGCTTATTTAAGAGCCTGTTTGGTATCCGGAAATCATCGGATTTTTGATTGGATTTTTCTGCCGGCAAAGTCCGAAATTTGCGGGAATACTTTGTGTATTTCAAAAATTTCGGACTTTTCCGGACGGAAAAAATGCCAAAAAGATGATGATTGGAGGATGCAGAAACAGGCTCTGACGGAATAAAAAGGTATCTTTGCGATTTCGGAGAAATCCGGCATTTATCAGCAATTCTGAATAATATCCTTATGGCTTTCCGCCATCACTTTAAGCTTGTCGCTTATTTCTTTGAATCCCTCAAGCAGAATGGGATTGAATTGTCCGCATTCGCCGTTTAATATCATTTCAAACGCCTTTTCATGAGTAAAGGCGGGCTTATATACACGCTTGCTTGTAAGAGCCTCGTATACATCCGCGATCGATACGATTTGCGCGTATATGCTTATCTCGTCCCCTTTCAGACGGTCGGGATAGCCTCGTCCGTCCCAACGCTCATGATGATGGCGGCATATGTCATAAGCGTATTCGTATATCGGACTTTCTTCGATCTTGGGTATATTATGCAAAAGATCGCAGCCTCTGAGAGTGTGTGTTTTCATTATTTCAAACTCTTCATCGGTAAGGCGTCCGGGTTTGTTGAGAATTACATCGGATATTGCTATCTTTCCGACGTCGTGCAATACCGCCGCCGTAGATACAAGCTCGATTTGATTATCGTCGAAATTATATATATCCGGATGAAGATGAGAAAGAGTATTCATCATATAGTTTGTTATATCGCGTATGCGGCGAACGTGCTCACCCGATTCGCAGCTGTGAAATTCTATTGCGGTAGCCAGCGTTTCGATCATCGAGTGGTTAAGACTTTGGATTTCCAGAGCCTGTTCATGAAGCATGTCCTGTTGTCTGAAACATTCATCCTGCAGTTGTTCTCTCGATCTGAAAAGCTCGACTATGCTGTTTACACGTTTTTTTACAAAATAAGGTATGATGGGCTTGGATATAATATCCATTGCGCCGAGGTTATAGCCTGATATAAGACTTTCTTCCGAGTCATACGCGGTTATAAGGAATATCGGTATTTTATCGACCAGTCCCATATCATTCAATTTTTGAAGGACCTCAAATCCGTTCATGACCGGCATCAAAATATCAAGCAGAACAGCGGCTATGCTGTCCTTGTGTTCGGCTATGAGCTTAAGAGCGGTTTCTCCGTTGTCCGATTCCAGTATCGTATAATCATCCTTAAAGGCTTCAGTGAGAATTACGCGGTTTAATTCAACATCGTCCACTATAAGAATAGTATTTTTTATGTAATTGATATTATCGTTCACAGTTACTTCACCCCCCTACTGATTCAACCGGTTTATAAATCCGCAGATATCGGTATATGCTTTTGATATTTCCGCAAACAAAGGACCGATTTTATCATACTCGCCCGCCCGCACTGCGTTGACAAGATTCGAGGCGGGATCGGAAACAGACGTTATTCCGAGATTGGCGCATATTCCTTTTAATGTATGGGCGGTGTGTTCGACCGACACGGTATCGTTTTTTTC
Organism: Oscillospiraceae bacterium; assembly: GCA_022508725.1. Taxonomy (GTDB): domain Bacteria; phylum Bacillota; class Clostridia; order UBA1381; family UBA1381; genus JAFLUR01. The sequence continues at coordinate 3,342 of JAFLUR010000163.1, read as the reverse complement.
AACGGCATCCTTAAGGTTGAGGAATGTCGGATCGTCGGGAAATTTTTTGAAAAATTTGATAAGAATTGCTTCCTGCCCCGAAAAACGGCGAAGCATTCCGGCATGATCAAGGTGTAATTTTTCACACAATTCATTAAAATCCATAATAAAAACTCCTTATGATTCTATGTATTATATTGTTATTATATCATGCATTTTTGATAAATGTCAATAGCAACCGAAAATTTCTGCGGCTGCATTTAAAGAATTTCAATAACTTTAATATCCTGCCGGGGAATTTGAGTTTTACGAAAAACAGAGGCAAAAGCCCGTAAACGGCGCAGTAAGCGGAAATCTTAACAAGAAAACCTTTATTTTGCCGTCACATAATTAAAGAAACACCGGATAAATCAATATCAAAAAATAATCCGGCACAGGCGGGCCGGTCGTATCGTTTTACCGGTCGCCTGTTGCCGTCAAGGCGAAAAACCGGTGTGAACGCTTGAGGGCTTTGCGCTGAAGAACCGGTGTTTCCCTAACTTGGCAGCATCTTTTTATGCCGCATCATTTTCCATTATCCTTATTGTATCTATCATATTTTCGGCAAATATGCCGTAGCCCTTTGTCGGATCGTTTACAAACACATGAGTAACCGCGCCTATAAGCATATCGTTCTGCATTATAGGGCATCCGCTCATGCCCTGCACTATCCCTCCCGTTTTTTCGAGCAGTTTTTCATCGGTAACCTTAAATACGATTCCTTTGTTGTTTTGCGAATTATCCTTTGCGCAGCGAAGTATTTCCACGTCATACCGTTCTATGCCTTTGCCGTCAACATCCGCAAGTATATATGCGTTTCCGTTTTGTATCTCAAACCTTGTGGCTACCGCAACGGCATCCGGTTTAGGCGTAAACGGATAATTTTCCAGTCTGCCGTATACGCCCAGTCCGCCGTTTACAAAAATTTTTCCTATCGTATTATCGGTAAATGTTCCTATAAGTTCACCCGGTTCACCTTTTGACCCTTTATTTACCGCCAATATGCGGCATGAAATAACCTCTCCTCTGCCCAGCTTGAGAATATCGCCGGTATCGGTATCGGTTATGGCATGACCGAGCGAGGCAAAGCTCTTTGTGTCCGGATCGTAAAACGTCATTGTTCCCACACCGGCGGCTGTGTCACGCACCCATATACCCAACCGGTAATTGCCGTCATCCGATGAACGGCAGGCGGCGATATCGACATCATGAACGGTGCGTCCGCGCTCTATTGTGGCTGTGACGTTACCTCCGGAATCGTTTATAAGCGAGGACATATCTTCTATGGAATGTATTTCGGCGCCGTTTATCTTTTTTATAATATCACCCTCATGTATGCCTGCGTCCCTTGCCGGATATATATTCCTTCCCTCCGAGTCGGTGACATAGGATATACCCACAATTAAAATTCCGTCGGTATACATTTTAACGCCTATCGGTTCGCCCGACGGTATAACATATACTTTGGGCATGACCTCTACGTCAACATTCTTAAACGGTATTTTATTGAACAATTTGAGCGAAAGTGTATAATTCCTGTCGCCTGTTTTATCATATATATTTTCGGATGCCGTTGTAATAAGCGGCATATATGACAGAATATCGGTATCGGAGGCGGCGGTTTGCTGTGATATCGTTATTTTTTCAGGTATGCTCTTATAAACGTATGAAACCGCTGTTATCGGACACAATACGGATAAGGTTATAATTAATTTTGTTAATTTGTTTTTTATTTGCACGTCCAACACCCTTCTTAATTTTTCTTAATATTACGGTGCGGCTGTGAATTTCGAAATGCCGCACCCATACTTTTAACTTAACCTTATTTAAGATTTCTTATACCGTAAAAGATATTGTAATTGTGGAAGAAGTAAAAAAATCCGGTCCGGCATTAAAAGAGCTTGAATGGAAAGAATAAAGTATAATACAATCAGACAGTCGATAAATTATTATCCCGCCGGAAAATCATCCGGTTTACGGATTTGAAGTTCGTTTAAAGTGTAAAAATCCGTATACGCGGGAATTGCCGATGTGATAAACATTTTTTGAGCAAAATTTTTTATCGGTTTTTTATAATATAAAACGGAGGTAATTTATATGCTGCTGAAAGACATCAATGTAAATGACAAAAGATTTTCCGAATATGCCGCAGAACCGCTTGTAATCGGAGATGTACAGGCATACCGGATAGTGCTTAAGACCGATCTGGATCTTACCGGATGCCGTGTTTTGGTAAACGCCAAACGCCCGGATGGGAACGTTATTACAGATATGGGCGAGACGAACAAAAATATTGCTATATATATTATGAACAGTGCAATGTACGCCGCGGAGGGAGAATTAAGCGTAAGAGTAAGCGTTATAAGCAATGATTCAAGCACGCTGACGAATAAGGAAATCATATTTAATGTTATTGCCGGATTTGGAATAAACGATATATATGATAAGGACGGAAAAAGCGTTGCGGATATATTCACCGGACATATACAAAATTTTAACAATCCTCATCGTATAACGGCACAGCAGCTCGGATTGGGTGATGCCAATAAAAATATTGATACACTTTTTAAGGAAAAGCTTTCGTACACATACGCCGAAGAGCTTCCGCCGAACGCGTATCTCGGAAAGAACTGCGTGTATTTCATTCGGTATAAAAAACCGGAGTATGACGCCGTGGATAATCCTTCCGCGATAGGAATGAAAATGTACATCGCAGCCGAAACCGGCGCGGGATATGAATGGGCGATGATAGGAGAGATCGAAGATCTGTCCGTAACGGGGAACAAGCTTGCAAACGGTTCCGTTTCATCGGGAAAAATAGCGAACGCAGCCGTAAAAGCAGCTCATATTGCGGACGGGAACGTAACAACATCAAAAATAGCGGGGGTTGCGGTAACAACGGAAAAGATAGCAAACGGCAATGTTACGGGCGAAAAAATCGCGGACGGCGCGGTTACGGAAGCCAAAATAGCTTATAATGCCGTAACAACGGATAAAATAGATGCCGATGCGGTAACAAACGCAAAAATAGCAAACGATGCCGTGACCGCAGCGTCAATCATGGACAATCAGATCGTAACAAGTAAAATAAGAGACGGTAATGTTACAAGAGAAAAAATTGCCGAAGGTGCGATCGCATGGAATAAGCTTGACGATAATGTGCGCAGCTTGATCAATAACGGCAGCGGCGATTACGATGATATAAGCTTTAAAAAATACAATCCGTATTATATATCGCAGCCGCGCACATTCTATAAACTTCCTCTTGACAGAGATTTCTATATTTACAACGACACAGATAAGCCGGTAGATTTTATACGTCTT
>JAFLUR010000162.1 GCA_022508725.1 Oscillospiraceae bacterium | reverse complement strand
CGCGGGAATACTTTGTGTATTTCAAGAATTTCGGACTTTGCCTGCGGGAAAATATTCCAAAAAGATGATGATTGGAGGATACTATCTTATACGGTATTTATCCGGAACAGTACCCTGCCTATACCTTCATCCCGGCATATTTCCGATCTTATCTTATCCTCAAGCCGTGTATATTCCGCCAGCGTCATACCGGGGTCGGCATATAAGCCGATCCTTACCTCCGCATTGCCGTATGTATTTAATATTATAACCGACTCTATCCTTTTCACTCCGTTTACCGTCTCCGCTTTTTTGATTATCTCCTCCCTCATACCGTCGTTATCATCACAGTCCATCAATGCGGCGCATGACTTTTTTATAAGCGCCAGACCCGTAAAAAATATCCACAGCGCAATACATATCCCGACAATTCCGTCAACAAACCATATACCCATATATCCGCATATTCCGCCCGCGAGAGTTGACATTGCAAGAAAAATATCGTTGCGGTGATCCCTGCTTGATACCTCTATCAGAATATTGCCGTATTTTTTTCCCACACTGCGCGCATATCTGTAAAGCGCAAATTTTACCGCTATATTTATCATACAGCAGAATACTATATAATATGAAAACTCCATATGTTCACCGGCAAAAAGCGATGCGAACGAACCCTTGAAAATAAACACCGATACAATAATCATTGTAATGCTTATAAACAAGGAAAATATATACTCCGCTCTCCCGTATCCGAGCGGATATCTTCCGCACGGCGGTTTCCGGGAAATACGGCCTCCCATAAGCATCATTGTGGAATTAAGTATATCCGAACCGCTGTTCATGGCGTCCGCAATCATCGCACAGCTGTTTGACGCTATCCCTATCGTTATCTTCAAAACAAACAAAAACAAATTGGCGCAAAACCCCAACATACCTATGAATACAACTTTTTTATATCCATCCATAAAAGCACCGCCTCCGCGTTTTTAATGCTATAATATGCATTGCGCCTTGTTTATGTTACCGACCCGGACGCTTCCTGCCGAACGGATATAAAATCTTTTATTAACAAACACTTGAAATTTATTTCTTTTTGTATTATAATTATGAAGTATTCGATTTCTGCCGTTATGAAAATAATTACAATATAATTATAATACATTTCGGCGGAATTTTCAATACCGGATTTAAAATAAATCCAAAAATATAAATTGTAAATTTTCTGCCGCATTATTATATTGATGACCCAACTGACTCTTGAATTTTTCCGCTTGCCCAAGCCGTGAAATTTTGTGTCACAAAACCTTGAAAAACACTCATTTTCCTGCGGTTTTCTTCCTTGACTTTCGCAAGAAAGTTCTTCGCATAAATTATTCAAGATTTAATTGGGGCATCAATAAAACGGCTGTAAATAATAATATTCCGGAGGCTGATATTTTTGAAAAAGGTTTTAATAGTTTCGGTCAAAGCCGGCTACGGTCATCACAGCACCGCAAAAGCCGTTATCGAATGTTTTGAAAAAAAAGGAATAGAATGCTGTATGCTCGATATGTTTGAGTATATAAACCACAGACTCAACAATTCTGTAAACAAAGGATATCTTTTGTCCACAAAATATACCCCCGATGCATTCGGCAAGGTATATTCAAAGCTCGATAAAAAGGACGAGAAATATGAGAAATATTCCATGGTTTCCATTTTATCCAATATGGTATCGCACAAGCTCAGGGAATATACAGACGAATATAACCCCGATGTTATAATAACCACTCACAGCTTTGCGAGTATGGTTATGAGCTATATGCGTGAAAACGATAAGATCTCATGCAAGCATATAATAGGTATAGTTACAGACTTTACCATACATCCCTTTTGGGAAAGTACCTCTCTTGATTATTATGTCACGGCGGATGAGCTTCTGACACATCAGGCTGTTAAAAAAGGTATACCTCCGCATAAAATACTCCCGTTCGGCATACCGGTAAGGGCAAATTTTTCAAAAAAAATCCCCCGGGATACCGCGCGCAGGCAGCTCGGACTCTCGGATAAACAAACCATACTTTTCATAATGGGTTCCATGGGATTCGGCAATATCGAAAAATCGGTGCAATCCATAGATAAAGCATACGGTGATTTCCAAATTCTGTGTGTATGCGGAAACAATAAAAAAATGAAAAAAGAACTCGAAAAAATGTGCGGAGAGAATGCGTTTACAAAGGAAATACGGATATACGGCTTTGTGAGCAATGTCGATGTAATGATGGACGCATCAAACGTGGTCATAACAAAGCCGGGCGGTCTTACCACCTCGGAGGTGCTTGCAAAGGGACTTCCTCTTATTCTTATGAATCCCATACCCGGGCAGGAGGACAGAAATATGGAATTCCTTGTCAATAACGGCGCGGCGATGATGGTGACCGAAACATTTCCGGTGGACGAGGCTCTGTACAGTCTTACCGAATCAAACCGTCGGAGGGATATTCTGATCAAATGCGCCGAATATCTCGGCAAACCAAACGCTGCCGAAAATCTTTGCAATTTTATAATAAATGAGTTTTGATTTTTTACCATGTATCGGGATAAAGGAGTGCGGGAATGAAGATATAACAATTTCATTCCCGCATTTCCAAAATTACCGGAAGTATCATTTCACAAATGTGATCGTATATATTCTTGATGTTTCATGATCCTCGGCATAAGATGTTATCGTAACCGGGGTATCCGAGATACCTACAGTCTTTGATACCGCGTCGTTTATAAGCATATTATTCACATATACCAATCCGTACCGGCCGGCGGGAGCTGCCTTTATATTTACGCAGGCGGTATCCGCGGGGACGGTCAGAGTATATTCCGTTATGTCTGAATCAAATGCCGGTGACAGCGTTCCCATATCAAATGTAAGCGCCTCGAGTGAAGGATCGGTGTCGTAGTCGGTAACGATCCGAACCGTACCGCAAAGCTTCGGCGCATCGGTGCCCGCATCGGCTCTGAATATGATATGCAGAGCGTCTTTGCCGGAGATCGTATCGGCGGTTGACGGCACTGCCGTATTTACAACCTCCTGCGGTATTTCATAGCTGACGGTCTCGTCATTTCCGCTTGCGGTCACGTCCGCTATCTTTACGCTTCCTGCGTAAATACTCATCCTTTTTCCCGCATCGCTCGAATGATATGTGACGGTAAGATAATTCCTAACGTCCTTGTTGACCGCCATCTGATAATCGACATAGCCGCCGCTTAAAATTTCGCGGTAATTGGGCATCACGCCGACTCCCTCGATACCGGTCGAATTATCCTGCGTATAACCGTGTCCGTTCTCCTGCTGATCGTGTGACGGTTCGATCGAGTCGATTATTATGTTCTCATCGCGTCCTGCCTTTTTGTCGGCAAGTATCTGCTCCTGCTGCTCTTCCTCGGTCATGCCGGATATATACCAATAGATACCGTAACGCTCGTCACAGCGTCTGTAATGCGGTGTGAATACAAGCTCCCGATCGGTGTTTCTCAACGTAAATTCAAGCTTACCGTCGGTTTTCACCATATTTTCGCTCAAGCTGTCAAGCCATTCCTCACGAGTTCCGTAGTCCGGATCGATTATTACATACTCGTTTACATTCGCCTTGTTTTTCGGCTTGCTTACCGCCATACCGTGACTTTGTTCGTCAAAATCGCTTGACGGGATGCCGACGCTGAGTACCGTAGGACCGTATTTGAATGCGGTCGCCGTATCGCTGTCCGCAAGCCCGTATGCGCGCATCTCCATAGGCATTGTGATCTTGATCGTATCACCCGATCTCCATTCACGCTCGATCGTTACATAGCCCGCCGACTGCGTATATTCGATCATCTCGCCGTTTACCTTTACTTCCGGCTTTGACGCGCACCATTCCGGTATTCTGAGAGCAACAGCGGCGCTGTTTTTTCCAAACGTAAATGCGGAATCAAGCGGAGACATTTCCTCATTCCAGAGAAATACTTTTATCTTGTCGTTCGCATCCGCGTTAAGAGTTGTCTCAAAATTTTTTGTCTGCGCGTTTTCGACGGCAATATCAAGCTTAGCTGCCGATTTCAGCGCGCCGTCATCATAAGCCGCGGCGTAAACCGTCACGCTGTCCGACTCTCCGCTGTTGTTTGTAACCGTGCCGACTATCGCTGCGGTATTTCCGGTTATTTCTTTTTCCGCAGTCAGATTCCAACCGTCCTTACCGGTTTTATTTTCCGAAGCGGGAGAGCCGTTATCAAGCAGCTCGATCGTAAATTCGGCAGTTTCGCCGTCGGGAAGCTCCGACTTCTGCGTAAGTCTTATACCGTTATCCTTATCCGTAAGTACGGAGCTTATATACCGGTTAACGACGATCGTATTATCCTTATTGTAATAAATGCTGTCGGTAAGCTTTGTGAAATTATCCATACCCGAGCCCGTGCAGCACCAGAAATCATCCCAACGCGATGAATATACCTTGAAATATCCCGTAGCCATAGGCTGAAAATACATCGTCATACCCGTTTCCGGATTCTGGCTTGATACGATTGAGTTGAGGAATGTGCCTTCGTAATAATCCTCATACTTCTTTTCGCCCGTCAGCTTATAAAGCTCCCGGGAAATCTTCAGCATATTATACGCCGCGCAGGTTTCGCAGTTTACATTGTCACGGTATGCGTTTTCCGTATGCGCCGCGCGGAAATGTTCATCCTGACCTACTCCTCCGGTGACGTATGAATGATCGTTTACAACCATATCCCAAAAATTTTCAACAACGGTCAGATAATATTCTCTGTCACGTTCGTTGTCCGGAGCGTCTTTTTCGAGCCTGCCGTTCGTTTCGTCGATCGCCCTTACGCGGTTGAGCGCACCGAGAATTTTCGGTATCGTGGTATTTGCGTGCTTATTCGCGAGAACATCCTCTCCTCTGTAAATGCTGTCAAACAGGGCGGTTTCATCGAACATATGAGCCGCCTTTGCGTGGTTAGGGTCGCGTGTTATCTTGTACAGCTCATAAAGCGCGTCATTCATCCCTCCGTACTCGATATTAAGAACGCGCGTCTGCATTGACTCAGAATAGCCGCCTACTCTGTTATATACCCATGTTCCGAGCATATCCGCCATCTCAAGCGCTTTTTCGTTTCCCGTGAGCTTATATGTATCAACAAGTCCCGCAAGTATTTTGTGCATTGTGTACCACGGCACCCATGCCTGAGTTGTGATATTCGTCCTGTTGTTTTCAACATTATCAAACTGCTCTTCTCCGCTGACAACGCTTCCTCCGGATTTCCACTTATCGGTTGTTGCAAAGAGGTATCCCTTTTTCAGTATCTGACCGTTTATTGTCGTATCCTCTTTGATCTGCGCCTCATAGAGTGCGTTTATCAAGGCATTCGACATTTCCAAAAGCCCCTCATCGCCTGTATTGTTATAACCCTGCGCGACAGCCGACATATAATGTCCCACCGCATGACCGGCTAT
>JAFLUR010000161.1 GCA_022508725.1 Oscillospiraceae bacterium | reverse complement strand
GTATACCCTCCGCAGATACGCTTATATTCCTTCCCCGCATATCGGACGGTTCGTTTATCGACACCGTGACCTTTTTACATTCCGCACTCTCCGCAATTCTCTTTCCGCTCTCATCATCGATATTTATGACCGCGGTACCGCACATTGTAAACAGCTTAGCCTTTGCTTCGTAATATCTTTCCATTGTTTTATGGAAATCGAGATGATCACGGGTTAGATTTGTGAATATACAGGTATCAAAATCACAGCCGTAAACCCTGTCAAGCTCAAGCGCATGACTCGATACCTCCATAACAACATATTCCGCTCCGCCTTCGGCCATCTCCGCAAACAGCTTCTGAAGCTCAAGCGCGTTCGGGGTGGTAGGCGTGGTACTCTGCGTTATAAGCACCTTATCACCTATAATATTCTGATTTGTCCCTATAATTCCGACTCTTTTTCCCGCCGCCTCAAATATGCTTTTTATCAGATAAGTCGTCGTTGTTTTTCCGTTCGTTCCCGTAACTCCTATAAGCTTGAATTTCCCGGACGGATTTCCGAAAAACTCGGCGGACATTTCCGCAATGGTCCTTTTGGTGTTCTCAACGTAAAAAACCGGAATGTTCACATCAACCTTATCCTCGGCAACTATGACCGCCGCTCCCTTTTCCTCCGCCATTTTCGCATATTTATGTCCGTCCTGAACCAATCCCTTTATCGCTACAAATACATTTCCCTTTTCAACATTTCTGGAATCATAGCATATACCGGTGACATCGAAATCATCATGCTCCTTTTTCCAATCCTCTCCCGCCAATCTGCTGAATAACATTCCACTCTGCCTCCTTAAATTAATCACTCGATTCATGTCTGAATTCAACACCGACAACAGTAGCGGCAAGAGTCTTTTGACCCGCCTCAATACTCTGCTTCGCCGCATAAGCGCCCTGTGAGTTTTTCTGTCCCGCGCCTACTATCTCAAAATTAAGTCCCGCTTTTTCCAATCGCTTCTGCGCCTCTTCCATTGACAATCCGACAACATCCGGGACCACCACAAGACTGTCATCCTCTCTTTCCTTCATATATATTATAACTGTTGAGCCGTTTGTTATACTCGCCCCCGGCTTGGGAAGCTGGTCAACAACGGCTTCCCCCTCATTCTCATTTACAACTTTTATTTTAAGACCCGATTTTTGCGCTTCCGCTCTTGCCTCATCCACGCTCATACCGCGAAGCTCAGGAACGGCAAGGCTCATTTCCTTAAGCTCCTGTTCGGTAAATCTTCTTTCCACGCCTATATAATCAAGCACATCCTCCAGAATATCTCCGACAAGCGGAGCGGCTATGGTACCGCCGTATTTGACGTCGCACTGAGGCTCATCAAGCATTACAAGACATATGATCTGCGGATCGTCCGCCGGCGCAAATCCGATGAAAGACGCTATTCTCTTGGTATCCTCACTTCTCGATCCCTTTTGTGATGTTCCCGTCTTTCCTCCTATTCTGTATCCCTTTACATAAGCGTTTTTACCTGTCCCCGACGGCGCGGACACGACCGATTCAAGTATTTCACGCATCGTATCGGAGGTTTTCTCCGATATTACCTTATTCCTTATCTCCGGCCGGTACGACTGAACAACGCCCGATTCGTTTCGTATCTCCTTTACAAGCATGGGTTTCATAAGATTTCCGCCGTTTATGACCGCCGAAACCGCGCTTATGAGCTGTATCGGCGTAACGTTAAAGCCCTGACCGAACGCGCTTGTCGCAATATCCGCCTCGCTCAGCTTGCCTGTATGATAGATGCTTCTCGCCTCTCCCACAAGCTCTATACCGGTCTTTTCGGTGAGTCCGAAAGCCCGGAAATAATCCATAAATTTTTCTCCGCCTATCCTCAGACCGGTTTCTATAAATACGGGATTGCATGAATTCTGAACGCCCTCAACAAAATTTTCCGCTCCGTGTCCCGCTGTTTTGTGACAGCGTATATTATGTGTCCCTATTTGCACCGAACCACCGCAGTAAAACGGCGTATCAAGATTTACAACGTTTTCCTCAAGCCCTATTGCCGCGGTAATTATCTTAAATGTGGAGCCCGGCTCATATGTATCGGATATCGCCTTGTTTCTCCACATTTTATATCTGAGCTTTGCTTTTTTATCTTCATCGCTTTCCGGAGCCTGCGAAGAGTCCGGTTTTATTTCATCTTCCCCGACTATATCTATTTGATATTTTTCAAATATATCAGTATCATACGGATTATTCAGATCAAAATCGGGTTTTGTTGACATTGCAAGTATTTCACCCGTTTTCGGGTTCATGATAATACCTGCGGCTCCCTCCTTCAGCCGGTCCTCCACAACCGCATTCTCCAGATGCTTTTCAAGAAAATGCTGCATGGTTTCGTCTATGGTAAGAACAAGATCACAGCCTCTTTCCGCCTCTGTCTGCGCCTCATACTGAAAATCCATATTTATTCCGTTTGCGGCCTTTGCGCTTCTGATGTTACCCGCTCTTCCCGTAAGCGAATCATCAAACGTCATTTCAATACCCTGTCTGCCCTCATTGTCATAGCCTGTAAATCCTATTACATGAGGAGCTATATTATAAGAATAATAACGCTTGGAATCCTCCTCAAAATATATGCCCGAATATACCTTGGACAACTCATTGAGGCGTCCCTCTTCCTTCTTTCTCTTATCATCGCTGCCGTCTTTAAGCTCCCTTATCGCCTTGCTTTCCTCTGCCGACAATCTCTTTTTTATTATCTGATATGAACTGTTTTTGGTTATTGTGTTATATACATCGTTATAATCCATTGAGAGTATATCCGCAATATTCTGTGCAACGACCTCCGGATAACCGTCCTTTTTCACCTGTGTGGGCGTACACGCAAGAGTGTCCACCGTAACACTCTTTGCAAGAACCTTTTCATTCCTGTCATATATATATCCGCGGTTTGCCGTCACCGCTCTTTCTCTTGTCTGCTGCCTTACGGCTTTTGCTTTCAGCTCTTCACCTTTCACAATCTGCCAATATCCCACACGCATTATAAGCGCGGCAAACACTATAAATATAAACACAAACAGAACCATCATTCTGCTTTTCAAATTGACCGAAGGCGGTTTCATAATATCATTCCTTTTAATACATACTGCTCTTATTTTTTATATCTTTCATTTCACCTTAAATTATATTATTTACTGAACTTAAATATACCCGAAATATTATTTTTCAGTTCCTCTGCTTTTGCGGAAATATTGTTTTTGACACCTTCCACCTCATCCGCCGTAACCTCTGTGGTATCTTCTTTTTTCATATTAAGGTAAATGATCTGATATTTTTCGGGTCTTTGCATATTTAAACGCATGGTCGCCTCCTCTTCGATCCTTGTCAGATCGACACACTGTTCAAGCTCAAAGGTTTTCTGCGATGTATATGCCTCTGCCGACTTCAGTTCCTTCTCAAGCGCTTCTATTCTCTTCTTGGTGCCGTCAAGCTCTATATATCTGCTTATCATAAATACAGCCGAAATAAAAAGCACCATACAGGTAAATATGGTTTTCAATATAAATCGTTTATCTTTTTTTCTTTTTTCCGCCGCCATCTTTTCTCTTGTTTCACGCTTTTTTTCTCTTATATCCCTCTGTGTTTCCCGTATAACATCATTATACGCCAAATTTCCGTATGACATTTCTTTTCTCCTTAATCACAGCTTTTCCGCTACTCTCAGCTTTGCGCTTTTTGATCTCGAATTTTCTTCCGTTTCCTCCTTCGACGGGAGTATCGGTTTATGTGTTATACTCTTTATAACAGGTGTTTTTCCGCATACACATACAGGCAGCTCTTTTGGGCAGCTGCATCCCGACGCCAGGCTTTTAAATACATTTTTCACTATTCTGTCCTCAAGCGAATGAAAGGTTATCACACACAGTCTGCCCCCCGGGGCAAGCACGTCGGTGAAATCCCTCAATGCCTTCTCCAGTCCCGAAAGCTCGTCATTCACCTCAATTCGTATAGCCTGAAATATTCTTTTGGCGGGATGTCCGCCTTTTTTCCTCGCCTTTGCGGGGATCGCCGCCTTTATTATATCGGAAAGCTCATACGTCGTTTCTATCGGTTTTATTTTTCGTCTTTCTTCTATAAAAGCGGCAATTCTTGCCGACCATTTTTCCTCTCCGTATTTATAAAAAATTTCCTTTAATTTTTCCGCATCGTACCCGTTCACAACATCTCTCGCACTTTTCCCGCCGGTTCTGTCCATTCGCATATCAAGCGGCGCGTCATGCATATAACCGAAACCCCTTTCGGCATTGTCCAGCTGATACGACGACACACCCAAATCAAGGACCGCGCCGTCTATACCGCTTTTTCCGAGATTGTTCAGAATATTTTTTATATTTCCGAAATTATCATTGACAAATTCCACTCTTCCCTTAAAATCGGCAAGACGTTTTTCGGACGCCGCCAAAGCATCGGCATCGCGGTCTATTCCTATGACTTTTATAAAGGGATTTTTTTTAAGCATCAAAAGACTGTGTCCTCCTCCGCCGAGAGTTCCGTCAACTATCCATTTTTCGCCGCCGTCATTGATTTTGACGTGATCGGCGCCGCATACGGCATCGACCGTTTCGTCCGGCAAAACCGATATATGAGAAAATTCCATAAGCTCTCCTCTGTCTTTCATTTTATAAAAGTCCGGATCATATATTTATGCCGTATTTGAGAATACCCTCGGAAATGATATCATCGGACATATCATCCTGATAATCATCCCATCTGCGGGCATCCCATATTTCCAAACGCGTATTTGCTCCCACAAGCACAATGTCCCTCGAAAGTCCCGCAAATTCCATAAGCCGCTGTGATATTGCGACTCTGCCCTGCTTATCCGGTTCGTAAGACGTTGCTTTGGCAAAAAATTTTCTTACAAACGCCGCCGATGCGGGATCGGTGGCTGTCGGAAGCTTTCCGAGCTTTTCGGAAATTTTCTCCCATTCCTCTTCCGGATAAATATAAAGACAGGCGTCCTTTGCGGACGGGGATCGCGTTATATATATAGTTCCTTTAAGTTTTTCTCTGAGTTTGGACGGCAGTATAAACCGACCCTTATCGTCCAGCGAACGCGGGTATTCATCAACAAAATTGCTCATCGCTGCCGTCCTCCTTTCAAATTATTTATTCCCACCGAATAATTTTCTCTCCAAAATGCTCCATTTCATTCCCGTATACTCCACATTATACACCGGTTCAGAAAAAATTTCAATAAGTTTTACATAATTTTTTTAATTTTTTTTTGCAATAAAATTACAAAAAAATTTCCGACGGGTAAAAATCGCATTATAAAGCGAAAAATACGGGATGTATCACTCCCCCGACTCCTCCGGCGCAAGCTGTAAAATACCGGTTATTGATTTCAGAGCCTGTTTAGTATTCCTCCAATCGTTGGATTTTTGAGTGGATTTTTCT
>JAFLUR010000160.1 GCA_022508725.1 Oscillospiraceae bacterium | reverse complement strand
TCTGCCGCTACTGCAGGAAGCGGATATTGATCAAAATTTTTTTCTTCCATATATCGCCCCCCTGACAATATAATAACTTATTATCAATAACTTATTATCATTATATAACTAAGTTTATATTTTGTCAATACTTTGTATAAAAAATTATTAAAATTTCATACAATTTTTAATAATTCTTTAATTTCCACTCTTTGGAGTGATATAATTTAAATAGGATTCAAAAATATCCCAAAATCTGGAATGACAAAGATCAGAAAGAGAGATGTCAAAATACAGCAAAGAATTCAAAACAGAGGCATTAAAGCTATCCGATGAAATAGAAGAATTGGGTAAACACATATAAAATTGAATATACCGTTTCAATTGAACACATCTACCGTCGAAGTTGTACAGCGATTCCGCTCAAGTTGTACAGTACTTCCGCTCAAGTTGTACACTTGTTTCGAGATGGTTGTACATTGACATATAGGCAGCGAGATGATTTTACCGAACATCGGAGTGTACGGAGAGGGATTATCTCTGTCCCGTATATGCCTTGCCAATTCCTCAACAGCGCTCATAATGTCCTCCTTCCATGCATCAAAAAAAGCGACTATCATTTTGATAATCGCTTTATAATTAAATTGCTTTCACACGCAAGAATTTAACAATTCCTATCCGGTTGTTGTCCGTTATGGGCCTCCCATTGACATTCCATGATTTGAATATCGGTGAATGTTGCCTTGAACGATGAGTCCTCCGGTGAACACGCATAAATACCGAAAGTGATTTTTCCGCCGCCTTTAAACATATGACAAATTCTCATTTGACTGAAAGTGATACCGTCATAAGAACATTCCATACGATAATCGTATTCTCTTCTGCTTAAACGATACCACATGGATTTAACGGAATTATCTATTTCCGTGGTAGCCCAATCCGAATACCCGTTATTGGTTACAACGCTTCCCAAATGTTGAAATTCGTTATTTTCATATTCCACGGAACATTTTAACCAATTTTCACTGTCCAAATACATAACAATTCCGCATTGGTCGAATCTGCGACGGCTTTCTTTGAAGTCTGTTTTCACAACAAAACTAAAGTATTTTTCATCTGTTTCCGTCTGCAAAACCGTGGCATTATCGTTTTGAAAATGATAATATGTTCTTTGCCATAAATCGGTGTACGGTTTGGTAACAATTTCGATTTTATCGTCATATATTTTGTAATTTCCGGACTCTCGCGTCCGGTTGAATTTTTTCAAATCCATTATCATTCTCCTTTGCAAATTCCGGTTTATAGAAGTTTCTCCATTAAGAGAAATTCACCTTTTCGCCAATGTGCAACACCAACTTTGTGATAGCCATTATTGGAATACAATTTCAATGCATACGGATTTTCACAAAATACATCAAGTCGTATAGATTTAATTCCAAGAAATCTTAATTCGCCTTCAATGTGCAATAATGTTGTATGTGCAATACCTTTTTTCTGAAAATCAGGTGAAACACATAATCTATGAATTACATTAAAATTGTCACTGTTATATTTCCATTCTCCGTTTTTGTACTGTTCATCATATTTTTTGTTTAAAACATATACAACCGCTATTTTATTATTGATGGTGCCTATGTATAATTCATTTTTCTTAATATCATCGCTGAAATCTTCTTTTGTAGGGTAAATATTATCCCATTGATAAATATGTTCATATTCCATATGTTTTATAGCATTTTCAACTAATTGGGAAATCTCATCTAAATCATCAATATTTGCAATTCTATATGATATTTCCATAGTACCCCCCATAACAGATTAAAATTTATTTTTTCATCAACCGAATCAATCGCGGTCGATTGTATCTCTGTATTATCACAAAAATACCATCGAATAAAAAAGCGGCGCATGATGTGAGCAAAAACACTCCCGCAGAACCAAACCAAACAGTAAATACAACAGGAACGAAACTGAGTAGCATATTCACTTCATGAACAACCTCAGACCGGCAGGTTACTTGTATAATCTCCGGCACGGAACGATTCTTTAAATCGAAATCTTGCAGGTTAAATGTCGGAAGCAGCTTTTTCCATTTCTTCACTTGAATTCTTTTATAAAGGTTTCGTTCAAATGCTTTTTCCGCAAACCACTTTTTTGTGTAATTCATCCGGTTATTATATCTTGCGTTTATAAAATACCCTACAGTCAAACGGATAGCCAAATGATAAAATATCGTACCAAATGTTACGGCAACCGAGAAAATAACCCTGCTTCCCGTAAAACGATATATAACTCCCGACGCTGACAACACAATCAAAGACATAATTGTCAGCAAAATCATATTCTTTTTCATAACAATTAACATATCTCCCAATTCCGATTTACCGATCATTCATTACTTAATAAATTAAAATTTATCACTTGTGTTTTTCGTTTTATCCTCGTTTATTTTGTTCTATTCTCATTATCCTCTAAATGAGCCTTGTGCTTCCTGCCTATTTCCGTACCGGACCGGAGCGTCGAACCGCGCTTTACGGAATCCTGTCCGTATCTGCTTCGTATAGAGTCCACCGTCTTGTCAAGCATCCTGTTCTTTTCACGTTTTTCATCGGGAAACAGCGAAATCTGCTCATTGCCGCCGTCGGCAAGCTTTGTCAGAGAAATACCCAACAGCCGCAGCGGAACACGCGTATCCCAAGCATCGGCAAGAAGGCGGCGCGCCGTTTCATATATTTCCGCAGTTATATCGGTCGGCTCATCAAGAACGGTCTGACGCGATTTATTCCGGAACGTGTCACTCCGCATTTTTACCGAAACGCACATTGCCTTTACATTATCCTTTCTCATTCTTGCGGATACTGTGTCGGCAAGCGTAAGCAGCGCTTTGTTTGCCTGTTCCGTATCGGTGACATTTTCGTTGAATGTAGTCGAAATATTGTATCCTTTCGCCGCTTTGGGTTCGTCGGACACTTCCGAATGATCTATGCCGTTTGCATATTCATGCAGATGCGTTCCGATTTTAACTCCCAATATCCGCTGCGTAAATTTCAAGTCAAGATGCGCCAAATCTCCTATTGTGAAAATCCGTTTTCGCTCCAACTTTTCTCTTGCCGATCTGCCCACCATAAACAAATCCGAAACAGGCAGCGGCCATAATTTATCCGGTATTTCTTCCGTGAACAGAGTATGCACTTTATCCGGTTTTTCAAAATCACTCGCTGTTTTCGCAAGTAATTTATTTGAGCCTACTCCGATATTTACGGTAAAACCGAGAGAATCGCGTATAGTGTCTTTTATCTCATAAGCTGTTGCTATCGGATCGGGATATACCCGACCTGTCCCCGTCATATCAAGAAAACATTCGTCTATTGAAAATTCCTCTACCACAGGCGCATATTTACGGCATATATCCTTGAATGCTTTCGAGCATTTACGGTACAGCTTGAAATCCGGTCCGGCTATATATAAATCGGGGCATTTTCTCAAAGCCGCCGAGATCGGCTCGCCCGTTTTTATTCCGTATTTTTTCGCCGGAATCGATTTTGCAAGCACAACGCTTGTTCTTTCGGACGGGTCGCCGCTTATGCACGACGGTATATTGCGTATATCCCGGCCGCCCTCCGATATGCGCCTCGCAGCTTCCCACGAAAGAAACGCGCTGTTTACATCAACGTGAAAAATAAGTCTGTCCATAGCATTACCTTTTTACTTTCCCGAAATCGGCTGTAATCTTAACAGTTTCTTGAAACCTCTGCTGTTACCTCACAGGTGTATAATCGATCTCCGATACCGTATCCGTAGCTTCGAGCTTGAATATTACGGGACGCAGACCGTCATTACAGCTGCAAATCGCAACGCCGGGCTTTCTTATCCAATCGCCGTAATAAAAAACATCCTTATCCGCACCGTGGGCAAGCGCGAACACATATTGGTATATCGCTTTCCATGCCTCATCGCATAACCCGTCCGGCTTTGCATAATCGGCGTAGAAAACTTGACCTTCTTTCAGCATCGGACACGCCGTTAAACCCTCCGCTCCGTATTCTGCCGCCAATTCCTTATCCAAAGTTGTTTTCAATACAGTAATTTTTACCTTTTTCACAGTACTTCGCTCCCTTGATTAAATATACCTTAATTATACCTCAATTCTCGATTGATTTCAACCGTCAACTTAATTTTCGTAATTCCAGCTTATCAAAATGCCATCCGTCCGTAACTCGGTGATCGGTACTCATAATGACATACAATACATCGTCCACGGTTATCACTTCGCCTGCACGGGTATAGCCGGCGTATTTTTCAATTATCTCAAAGCTGTATGTTTCGCTCTCCTTTGCGTTTTCGGCAAGCTCACGTTCCGCCGCCGCCTCTGCGCTTTCCTTTTCGGGATCGATTTTGACTATCTTCTGCAAGAAGCCGTACCGGTCAATAAGTTCTCTGTTTTGCTTCACCATTATTTCCGTATAGACGCTGTCCTTTTCCGATGTTATCTTGATTGAATTTTTCATTTCCTCAACAGACAGGCTGTGACTCACGTTCCTTCGGTAGTTCGGAGAATATTCCTGCGGGATATTGCTTGCAATTTGAAATTCAGGGCACGCAACCAAATCTCCCATTTTATAAATCCGAAGTACCTCCGGTACAAAATCATAGTTATAATCGCCGCCGCATTTATCAAGAATGTCCGTCAAAATTGCGGATACGGTTTTGTCAAAATAAATCTGTTTTATCACCGTTGTAAGCTCCGGAAGCATAACAATATTTATTGACAGATCGTCGCACAGCGCCTTAATTGCGTCTGCGGCCGTGATATCTTTGAACTGATACGTTTGGCTCGTCTTGTTCAAATACCATCCGAGGTCTGCTGCGCTGTATTTATTACAGTTTTTATCGCCGTCGTCAACCTTGATAA
Source organism: Oscillospiraceae bacterium (assembly GCA_022508725.1). GTDB lineage: Bacteria > Bacillota > Clostridia > UBA1381 > UBA1381 > JAFLUR01. The sequence goes on along the minus strand of JAFLUR010000160.1, from coordinate 593 downwards.
TCACCCCGCGAAAAATCTCGACGTTCGTTACAAGCCGTACAATATCTCCGACCTTCGGAGTGTATATTAAATCGGTCAGATATGCGGCGTCCGATTTTGCAACATCAAACGACATTGTCGTTGACAACTCGTATATACTGTTTTTCCATGATAGATTTCCGGTTATTTTCGTTATATCTTCGCCGTTTGCGTAAACCACAAGCTCGCCCGAAGTCGGAATTGCCGCTGCGTTTTGAACCGCCGAATGAATATTTTCCCTGACGCGGTTATTCCAAACGACCGTCGATTCTTTCTCGGCGTCGGAATAGGTGTTTTCGGAATACATATACGTTTCCGTTTGATTTTCGGTAGTATCAACGACAGGCTTTAACGCGCCCTCATTATATGATGTTTTTATAAAATTAACCGCATTCGAGAAAGCGTTTCTGAAAGCGTCCTTGATTCCCGACAGCTTTTCCTTTACCGCGCCAACCATAGGCGACAGCTTGTTTTTCACGCTCTCGACTATTCGGACGCTTCGCTCTCATAATCCTGATAGTCAACAGGCGCTTGAGATACACCGAGTTCCTTCGCCGCAAGCAGGCGGCCGTGAC
>JAFLUR010000016.1:4801-14728 GCA_022508725.1 Oscillospiraceae bacterium | reverse complement strand
CGTTTCAGCTTTTCCGATACGGAAAACGTACCGTCGTTGTTGTCGGTACAATACAGCTTGCGGTACATTTCGGGTATCTGCTCAAGAGCCGAAGCCGGATAAATTCCGCGGCGGGCTGTTTCGACCGCATTCGGAGAAAGATCGCTCGCGGTTATTTTAAACCTTACATTCTTTAAAAAGCAGTCGAGAGTCATGGCAAGACTGTATGCTTCCTGACCCGTCGATACCGCGCAGCACCATATATTTATCACGGGCTTGGTGTGATTTTTAAGCACTGCCGGGATCAATGTGTCGAGGGTATGCGTGAAATGGAAAGTATCGCGGAAAAAGTAGGTATGATTTGTGACAAGCTTTGAGATCATATCGTTTTCCGCATTTTTGTTGTTCTTTACCGAGCGGACATATTCATTGACAGACCCCGTCCGTGTGCGTATTATATCGGAAGAGAGATGCTTTTGGGCAAAGCTGCGGTTTGCCGAAAGATCAAGTCCGTATTTGTTTTTTATAAACAGAATAAATTTTTCGGTATCCTTATCCATAAACAAACCTCCTGAAAAATATGCCGCGCCGGTCAATAATATAATAATACCATAAATCTTTGTTTATTTCAAGAAAAAATATCACGGCGCCGAAAAAGTACCGGAACGTGTTCATAAATTCCATGAACACGTTCCGGATACAGAATCTTAGGAGGCAATTTTTTAATTTTTTTCGATTTTTCTCAATCTTCGAACAATCTGTAATACTCCTCTTTCAGATACGGCTTGAGGGAGGAAAGGGGAATTGAAAAATCCACAAAACCCCTGCCGTATGAGGCAAGCTCATAAGGCTGAAAATATATCACAAGACACTCATCTTTTATATAAAATGAACGGTCGGTATCATCGGTAACAGTCGGTTTTTCCCACAGCTCTCCGTAAAGAGCGGTATTTTCGGCAGCAAGAGTATGCAGCATTTTGGTAAGCACTTTTTTGTAATCGCAGTTATCGTTGAACAGATCCGACAGGGTTATTATTTTATTTTCCGCCGTGTCGATATTTGAGGAAACATCGATCACGGTACCGTGAACACCTCCGGTATATGTTTCGATCGTGGTTATCATACTTAAAAAATTGTTTTCATTGTAACGGTCGGTGCAGGTTATTTTGAGCGATGCTTTTTTTCCCTCGGGTATATCCGAAGAAAATTCACCGGCTATTTTTGTAAACTCATTCGCATTATTCTGAATATCATTGAAAAAATACTCGTTAAGCCGGTTTTCAAACTCTTTGTTTTCGATATTTTTAAACACCGGAATTTGCACGTTTATATCAAGCCGGTCGTTTGAAAGATCGCTTTGGATGTATTCTATTTTTATTTTATCCGAGCCTATATTACCGGGTATGGCGCACGAGGAAAGTATAAGCACGGGACAAAGTATTATTAAAATATTCTTTATTATGCTGTTCATGGGAGCCTCCGTATAATTAAAGGATTATACATATAAGTCCGCCGCTGCCTTCGTTTATTATGCGCTGGAGGGTTTCCTGAAGCTTAAAGCGCGCGTCATCCGGCATTCTCGACAGCTTGTTGTGAAGCCCCTCATTTACAAGCTCGTGCAGCGATTTTCCGAAGATATTCGATTCCCATATTTTCTGAGGGTCTGTCTCAAATTCTTCAAGAAGATAGTGAACAAGCTCCTCGCTTTGCTTTTCGGTACCCACAACGGGACTTACTTCGGTTTCTATATCCGCGCGTATCATATGTATTGACGGAGCGGACGCTTTGAGCTTTACGCCGAATCTTCCGCCGTGCTTTACTATTTCGGGTTCGTCAAGACTCAGCTCTTCAATTCCGGGAGATACTATTCCGTATCCTTTTTGCTTTACCTCATGCAGCGCAAAGGATATTTTGTCATATTCCTTTTTCATGGCGGCAAGATCGGACAGCAGGCTGATAAGACGTTCCTCATTTGCGATATCAAAGCCGGAGATCTCTCCGAGAATTTGATAAAACAGGTTATCGGGAGGAATAAGATCGAGCATAACGGTACCGTCGCCGAGATCGATACCGTCAACGGACGAGCGTTTTACAAATTCACATTCTCCGAGACTTTCGGCAAGAACCTTTGCATGACGTATCTTGCTTATATTGTCTATTTTCGATACGACGGAGTCATATATTGATTTTCTGAGCCGATGGTTCTCATCAAGCGCCTCTATCCATGACGGCATATTTATATTTATTTCCTTCAAGGGGAACTCAAACAGGACGCTTTCTATAATATTGTATATATCGCGGCTGCCGAGCTCGGCGCAGTTCACGCTTATAACGGGTACGCCGTGCTGGGCTTCAAGACTTTTTCTCAATTCCTGTGTGCTTTCGCTGTTCGGATATACCGAATTGAGCAGAACTATAAAGGGCTTATCTATTGCTTTGAGTTCGTTTATAACTCTTGTTTCGGCGGCGACATAATCATTTCTGTCTATTTCCGTGATACTGCCGTCGGTCGTAATTACAAGACCGATGTTGGAATGGTCGCATATAACCTTTTTTGTTCCTATTTCCGCCGCCTCATTAAAGGAAATGGGATGATCGTACCAAGGCGTCGATACCATTCTCGGCATATCGTCCTCTATATAACCGAGAGAACCGTTTACTATGTAGCCCACACAGTCTATCATGCGCACCTTCAGATGGGCGTTATCGCCGAGATTGATGTTTACCGCCTCGTTCGGAATGAATTTCGGCTCTGTTGTCATTATCGTTCTGCCGGCGGCGGATTGAGGAAGCTCATCTCTTGCCCTTTCGGCCTGATAACTGTTTTCGATATTCGGTATTACCAGAAGATCCATAAATTTTTTTATGAATGTGGACTTACCCGTGCGCACCGGACCGACCACGCCTATATAGACGTCACCCTGCGATCTTTGCGCTATATCCTGATAAATGTTGTATCCTTCCATTATTTATCCTCCTTATTGTTTTTAAAGCAAACGAATTTTCCGGTCATATCGGAGAATTTGCATTACGGCTGTCCGGGCAATTTCCCTGCCGTTGTTTGCTTGAATATTTACTTCTGCTTATATGTATATGAGATTTTGAATGTTATATGATAATTTTTTATTACACTTGAAAAATTTATTGCGATGTATTATAATAGTTATGATATTAAATGATACGAGGTTGTTTTATGATCAAAATAAAGATGACGCCCAAAAGAAAGGCTTTTGCGGCGGTCGCTGCCGCACTTGCCGCGGCGGCGATGGGATTTGTTATACAAAAGACCGAGGAGCCCGAAATATATTATGACGGAAGTCGGTTTCATGAGGCGATTTCGCTGTCGGAGATAAGTGCGGGAGGAGATGAACCGCTGCCGGAAATCGCGGAAAACGGCGGGGACGGGTCGGATAATCCGGCGGATACGCAGATTACTGCGGCAGAGCTGTGGGAAGAGTCGAACGGTGATACGCAGGTTAATGCGGCAGAGCTGTGGGAGGAGCCGGAGGATCAGCCGGAAAATCCGGAAATGTCCGCCGTCTCGGCGGAAAAACCGCGCGATGATACGGGACGGAATGATGTGAGCGGGCTTATCAACATAAATACCGCGTCGGCAGAGGAGCTGATGAAGCTTGAAGGTATCGGTGAAAAGCTTTCGCGGAGAATTGTGGATTACAGAACGGAAAACGGGAACTTTAAAACAGTTGAGGATATAATGAAGGTATCGGGAATAGGGAAAAAGACCTTTTTGCGCTTCAAGGATAAAATAACGGTATAGTATACGGGAACGTCCGGCATGAGAATATATCCGAGAGTCTTTCGGGTGTTATTCGGCGGTTTATCGGGAGGGAAGAAAATGGATATATTTCATATAGAGGGTGTTGCGGAAAATATAATATACCGTAATGAGGACAACGGATATACGGTGTGTGACATATACGGAGGAGATAAACACGGATATTTCACGGCGGTCGGAATAATGCCGTATGTTACCGAGGGCATGGGCGTGCTGCTTACGGGTTCGTGGACGGAAAATCCCTCTTACGGAGAGCAGTTTCATGTGGATTTTTATGAGTTGGTCATGCCGTCGGATGAAGAGTCGATCGAAACATATCTTGCATCGGGAGCGATCCCGGGTATAGGAGAAACAACGGCGGCAAGGCTTGTGGAAAAATTCGGAAAGGACGTTTTCACGGTCATGCTTGCACAGCCTGAGCGGCTTGCGGAGATAAAGGGAATAAGCAAAAAGAAAGCCGCCCGGATAAGCGAGGATTTTGCAAAGATACAAGGTATGCAGAATGTTATCATGTTTTTGCAGCAATATCATATATCGGTCAACGTCGCGGCAAAGGTTTATAAGATACTCGGCAGCGACGCAGTCGAAAAAATAAAGGAAAATCCTTATATATTGTCGGAAAAGGTATTGGGTATAGGCTTTAAAACGGCTGATAACATCGCATTTACGAGAGGGATACCGAAGAACAGTATCGAAAGGCTCAGAGCGGGGATAAAATATATCCTTGCGTCCGCCGCGTATGATGACGGGCATACATATATGCCGAAGGATCTGCTTGAAGAACATTCCGCATACAATCTTGACGTGGATGAGGACGAGATAGAAAACGCCGTTGTGTCGCTTGTCGCAGACAGGAGCGTATATACGGATGAGGTGAACGGAAAGACGGTCTGTTATTTGTCGTCATATTATTCGGCGGAGGTGAATACGGCAAAAAAGCTGCTGTATCTTGCGGAATATAAGCAGAGGGATATAAGCGGCGCAATGATAGAGGAGCTTATCGAAAAAGCGGAGAACGAAACGGGAATTATACTTGCGGGAGAACAGCGCAGCGCGGTGATCACGGCGGCGGAAAACGGAGTTACGGTTCTGACCGGAGGTCCCGGAACGGGTAAAACAACAACGATAAACACCATAATAAAGGTAATGCGGTATTGTTCCCTTAAAATAGTTCTTGCGGCGCCGACCGGACGGGCGGCAAAGAGAATGTCCGAGGTCACGGGACTGGAGGCGCAGACAATACATCGTCTTTTGAAAATGTGCGGGAGCGGCGACGGTGAGAGCCGGGTATTTGAAAGGGATGAAAACGATCCCGTTGATGCGGATGTTATAATAGTAGATGAAATGAGTATGGTGGATATTATGCTGATGAATTCTCTTCTGAGAGCGATACGTCCGGGAACAAAGCTCATTTTATCCGGAGACGCGGACCAGCTGCCGAGTGTGGGAGCGGGAAATGTTCTTTCCGATATTATAAAAAGCGGCGTTGTGGAAACGGTGCGTCTTGACAGGATATTCCGTCAGGCGGAGGAAAGTCTCATTGTTGTGAACGCGCATAGGATAAATTCGGGAGAACAGCCGGAGCTGAAATGCAGAAACAAGGATTTCTTTTTCCTGTCAAGGGATAACGCGGCGGATATTGCATTTACGGTGTCCGAGCTTTGCAGGAGCAGACTGCCGTCGAGCTACGGACTCGATCCGGTGATAAGCATACAGGTGTTGTCGCCCATGAAAAAGGGAAACACGGGAGTTATAGCGCTCAACGGTATCTTGCAGAGGGAGCTTAACCCGCCGGCAAAGGGCAAAAAGGAGCATAAACACGGAAAAATTTGTTTCCGTGAGGGCGATAAGGTAATGCAGATAAAAAATAATTACGATATCGAATGGACAACGGATGACGGAGAAAGCGGCTATGGGATATTCAACGGAGATATGGGTATTATAGAAGAAATAGACACAGGGGAAAAGGCTATGACAATTATTTTTGACGATACAAGACGTGTGATCTACGGTTTTTCCGGTCTTGACGAGTTGGAGCTGTCATATGCGATAACGGTGCATAAGAGTCAGGGAAGTGAATTCCCGGTCGTGGTCATGCCGGTATATCATTTTGCGCCTGCCCTTATGTGCAGGAATTTGTTTTACACAGCCGTTACAAGAGCGAAGGATATGGTGGTGCTTGTGGGGAGCGAGTCTGCGGTGAAACGCATGGTGGAGAATAACAGCAGACGTGAAAGATTTACGGCGCTGGAGGAGCGTATGAGGGTTTTTGCCGATGCGTTCCGGGAGAATGTATTTGAGAATATCTGATTTTTTTGATTTTATGCCGAAAGCCGCGATTTGCGGCTTTTTTGGATTTGGGAAAGCTATTGTTTCAGATATACGGCGCGGGATAATCAAAATGTAACAATACTGCAAACAAATTTATATTATTATGTATTGAATATTAATAATAAATATATTATAATAATAATAAATAAAATATAACTGTGCAGAGGAAAAATCAACCATTATTTTTTTTAGGTGATGGTATGTGTCGGATCACGCGGAATTTTTCTATAAATTTGTTATATGTAATCAGGAGGGTAGTTATGGATAAAAATGAATATGCGCTGGATATGCACAGGCAGTGGCATGGAAAAATTGCAATTGTATCGAAAGCGAGGATAACAAATCGCGAAGAGCTTTCGGTGGCATATACTCCCGGGGTGGCGGCGCCTTGTCTTGAGATAGCAAAAGATAAGGATCTATCCTATACATATACGGGACGGTCGAATACGGTTGCCGTTATAACCGACGGGACCGCGGTTTTGGGACTGGGGGATATAGGTCCCGAGGCGGGAATGCCGGTTATGGAAGGCAAATGTGCGTTATTTAAGGAAATGGGCGGAGTAGATGCGTTTCCTCTTTGCATACGTTCAAAGGATACCGACGAGATCGTAAATACGATAAAAAATATAGCCGGAAGCTTCGGAGGAATAAATCTTGAGGATATATCGGCTCCGAGATGCTTTGAGATCGAAAGACGGCTGAAGGAAATATGCGATATACCGATATTTCATGACGATCAGCACGGAACGGCAATTGTTGTTTTATCCGGTCTCATAAACGCGCTCAGGCTTACGAACAGGAAAGCCGGGGAAACGACCGCCGTTGTAAACGGAGCGGGTTCCGCGGGGATAGCGATTGCAAAGCTGCTTGTTTCGACGGGAATGAAAAATGTTATACTCTGTGATAAACAGGGCGCGCTTTACAGAGGCTGCGAGGGACTTAACAGCGAGCAGGAGTACATGACGACGATAACAAATCCGGAAAACAGGACGGGAATGCTTGCCGATGTGATAAAGGGTGCGGACGTGTTTATAGGAGTGTCGGCGCCGGGTATTCTCACGGAGGAAATGGTCGCGACGATGGCGAAGGATGCCGTGATATTTGCAATGGCAAACCCCGTTCCGGAAATAATGCCGGATGCCGCAAAGAAAGCGGGGGCAAAGGTAGTCGGAACGGGAAGATCGGATTTCCCGAATCAGATAAACAATGTGTTGGCGTTCCCTGCGGTATTCAGAGGAGTGCTTGATGTAAGGGCAAGTGATATAAATGATGAAATGAAGCTTGCCGCGGCAAATGCGATAGCCGGACTTGTATCGGATTCCGAACTCTCCGAGGATTATATTATACCGGATATATTTGATGCAAGGGTCAAAGATGCTGTATCATGCGCGGTTGCGGACGCGGCAAGAAGAACCGGTGCGGCGCGTATATAATTTTCCCGAATATTATAGGCGCGCATAAGGCAAAGTTCATATTTCGGGAATAAAATATTATTTGAAATTTCGTTAATGCGGCTTTTGCCTTGCAAAGGTTTTCATTAAAATTTTGTTTGAAAAGGAGATGCTATAATGAAGAAAGCCATTATTTCAGTCATGTCCGTTATCACAGCTGTGGTAGTCGGGTACTCTGTTCCGGCCGGTATTCCCGATGTCGGAGTGTCGGCGGTTTATGCGGAGCCGGAGGATAACGCACAGACAGCAAATACCGAAAATACCGAAAATACCGAAAATACCGAAAATACAAGCGCCGGCAATGACCGGGAAAACGGAGAAACGGAAACAAGGACCTCGGCGAAAGGAACATCGGTTTCTTCGAGTGAAACATCGGATGAGGAATTGGCTCAGAAGGTACAGCTTTCGGCAGGCAGTATGAAAACATTTCCGCTGAAAATATCTACGGGAGCAAAGAACGGTTATATAAAAATCGTTCATGACGATGATATTAAGATCGAAATCTTGAGTCCGTCGGGACTCCCGTCATCCGATCAGAATATACAGAAGGACGGTTCGGCAACGATCATAAATTTGGTTTCACCTGCCATGGGTGAGTGGAAGATCAACATGACGAGCGAGACGGATCAGGAAGTATCTGTCATACCGCATATGGATTATGAGATCAAAATATTGTTGAAAACCTCATCAAATGTCGTTGAGGTGGGCGATGATAAGAGATACATTGCCGAGATTACCGGGGACGGAACAAACGTGGATCTGAAAGGACTTAATGTAAAGCTGCGTATAAAAGGTAATTCCGGCACGGAAACAAAGGAAATGCTTTATATCAACGGAAACTATGAATGTACATATAAAGCGGACAGTGCGGAAAAAAAGACAATGACCGCATTGGTTCAATACAAAAACGATACGATAGAAAGTGAACCGATCGATGTGGTCGTTCTTGAGAGTACGGCTCAGAAAAGCAATGTTCCCTTAATAATTTTAACGGTTCTCATATGTATACCCATTGCGGTCATACTTGCGTTATTCCTTAAATTCAAGGATAAGATCAAGAACAAGATGGAGCTTCGTCCTCTGACAGGTTCGATAGGTGTTTCGGTAATAGTAAACAATATTTCGCAGCCGGAGGAGATCATAGAGCTTGAGGAGTACGGAAAAACAGAGTCGCTGTATAATATTGTACAGAAAAGAGCGTTATTGGATTTGCAGGAAGTTATTATATCCGGTCTTGAAACGGGTATGAAGGTAGTGAATAAGGGCGGCTGCTGTGTCAGATTCAGTCATGTAAGCAGCAATAACGCGGGTGTTCCGTTAATATACGGTCAGGCATTTAAGGTGTTTATGAATGACAATCGTACTGAGGTATATATTCGATACATAGAACCCGAAATTGATGAGATCGAGGCCGTAGAGGAAGAAATTCAGGAAAAGTCGTCGCTTACGTCAAAAATACCGTTACTTTCAAAATTCCGGAAGGAAAAATACGCATTGCCGGAAAAAGAAGAACTGCCTATGTATTATACCAACGCAAATGCGCTTGCGGCGAGAAAGGCAGAGGAGGATGCCGTAAGAGAATCCGGGGATGAATCGTTATTTATCAATTTAACCAAGCCGTCAGAAGAAGATAACAGCGCGGAAAGCGGCAATGAGTCGAATATTATTCGGCTTGATAAAACCGAAAGCCCGGATGCCGGAGAAAATACCGTCATATCTTTGGCAAAGCCCGAACAGGCGGAAGAGAAAATTGAAGAGGCGAGAAATCCGTTTGAATTTATATCATTGGACGATAACGATAATGATAAAGGTGAAGAAGAAAGCGGTAATTCGGCATTTAGCTTTATACCGCTTGATGAGCCTGTTTCCGTAGAGGAAGATGATAAAGAAACCGGTACTCTTGATTTGGGCATACCGATGAATGAGGAAGAGAAGTCTGAGGACGCTGCGACTGAAAATGCGAGCAATCCGTTTGATTTCATCGATATAGGAGAGCCTGAAAAAACGGAAAAGCCGGAGGAAAAGGAAGCCGAAGTATCGCTTAGTGATGTGGAAAACAGCAATCCGTTTAATTTTATCGATATAGGAGAGCCTGAAAAAACGGAAAAGCCGGAGGAAAAGGAAGCCGAAGTATCGCTTGACGATGTTGAGAACAGTAACCCGTTTGATTTTATCGATATAGGAGAGCCTGAAAAAACGGAAGAAAAGGAAGCCGAGGTATCGCTTGACGATGTTGAAAACAGTAACCCGTTTGAGTTCATCAATATAGGAGAGCCGGAGAAAACGGAAGAAAAAGAGCCCGAGGTATCGCTTGACGATGTGGAAAGCAGCAATCCGTTTGATTTCATCAATATAGGGGAGCCGGAGAAA
>JAFLUR010000016.1:0-4701 GCA_022508725.1 Oscillospiraceae bacterium | reverse complement strand
CGCTCAGCGATGTGGAAAGCAGCAATCCGTTTGATTTCATCAATATAGGGGAGCCTGAAAAAACGGAAGAAAAAGAACCCGAGGTATCGCCTGATGAAGCAGAGGACAGCAATCCGTTTGACTTCCTTAACATAGGAAAACCTGAAAAACCGGAGGAAAAGAAGCCCGCGGAGGTATCTCTCGGCGACGCAAATGACAACGATAGGTTTGAGTTCATCAATATAGGAATGCCGGAAAAGCCGGAGGAAAAGAAGTCCGGGGCGTTTGACGATGAAAATGATAACGATAAGTTTGAGTTCATCAACATAGGAATGCCGGAAAAACCGGAGGAAAAGAAGTCCGAGGTATCGCCTGACAATGCCGAGAACAGCAATCCGTTCTCATTTATAAATTTTGATTCCGATGATGATATAACATTTATTGAGGATAATGATGATGTTACCGATATAAAGGATATAGATGTTCCGGATTTTGTCGGAAAGAACAAAGAGAGAAAAAAAGATGATGATACTATTGATGATATTCCCGTTACATTCCTTACGAATATGACATTCGGAAATATGGATGATGATGAAAAATAAGACTTAAAAAAACCGCTGTACGGTTGATCCCGGACAGCGGTTTTTTCGGTATCGGATAAATATGCGGGAGCTTTGCGGCATTGCGGTTGATTGTAAAAATCCGAAAAAAAACACCGCCCCAAAAAGGCGGTGCGTATTTTGATAAGTACATTTTTCGGTCAATTATGAGTAACTCAGTCGGTTATGTACTTTCTGATTGCAGCAATAAAATCATCACAGTCATCCGAGTGAATTTCAATTTTTATCGGCTTGGACAGATCCAAGCTGAAAATGCCCATTATAGACTTGGCGTCTACAACATATCTTCCGGAAATTAAATCCACCTCATAACTGTATTTGCATACAATGTTCACAAAGTCCTGAACGCCCGATACAGAGTTGTTAAGTGACAAATTAAAAGATCTCATAATAATTTCCTCCTTTGAAATTAAAATATCGATATACTTTATCGACTGATATAATAATACATCATTTTTTTTATTTAGTCAAGGGTATTGTGATTTATTTTAAAATTTTATATAATATTCTTATATAAACAAATTTACAGGGCATGATTTGTATGTAATATGACTAAGAAAACACCGGTATTCGTGATTTATTTTATGAAAGGAAAAATATATGGACAGAAGGAAAATAAAAAAGGCAGGCTTTGCAACGCTGGGATGCAAGGTAAATCAATATGAAACGGAGGCTATGGCGGAGCTTTTCCGAAACAAAGGCTACAAGACAGTCGGATTTTCCGAGAGGGCGGATGTGTATGTTATAAATACATGCAGTGTTACAAATATGAGCGACAGAAAATCAAGGCAGATGATACACCGGGCGAAAAAGAACAATCCGGACGCGGTTATATGCGTTACAGGCTGTTACGCGCAGGTTTCGCCGGAGGAGGTGCTTGATATAGACGGCGTTAATCTGGTTATCGGAACAATGGGAAGGAGCGAAATCGCGGATATTGCGGACAGACTTGACAGCGGCAGTAAAGTGGATATGACGGGTGATATTCTGAAAAATCACAGATTTGAAAATCTTTCGGTGACAGGCTGCACCGACCGGACACGCGCATATATAAAGGCACAGGAGGGATGCAGCCAATTTTGCAGCTATTGTATTATTCCGTTCGCACGCGGCCCCGTGCGAAGCAGACCCGTCGCCGATATATTATCCGAGGCGCGCCGTTTGGCGGCTAACGGATTTACCGAAGCAGTCCTTACGGGTATACATATAGCGTCGTTCGGAAAGGACAGCGGTGAGGGCGATTTGGAAAATCTCTTGAAAAAGGTTTCCCAAACGGACGGTATACGGCGAATACGGCTCAGCTCTATAGAGCCTATGACCCTTAACGAAAAATTTATAGCCGGGATAAAGGAGTGCGAAAAGCTGTGCCCGCATTTTCACATATCTCTTCAGAGCGGGAGTGATTCGGTGCTTAAAAGAATGAACAGGCATTACACAACAGAGGATTTCGCGAATATCGTTGCAGGCTTGAGAGATGCGTATCCGGACGCCGCGATAACCACCGATGTTATGGTGGGGTTCCCGGGGGAAAGCGATGAGGAATTTGCCGAAACGGTGGAATTTATGAAAAAAACAGGCTTTGCCCGGGCGCATATTTTTGAATATTCGCCGAGAAAGGGTACAAAGGCGGCGGCTATGGACGATCAGATCGATCCCGTTATAAAAAAGGAAAGGAGCGGGATATTGTTTGAGGTGGCGGGAGAAAGCGAGAAACGATTTCTCGATTCTCACATAGGCGCGGTCACGGAGGTGCTGTTTGAAAGACGGTGCAAAAACAAGCCGGGCTTTTATGAGGGTAAAACGGCGAATTATATGACGGTCGAGGCAATGTCCGATGATGATATATCGGGAAAGTATTTTAATGTTAAAACAGAGAAAAGAGAGGGTAATGTATTGATCGGCAGTATACTGTAACAAAAACGAAAGCCGGCGCCGGTTCACGGGTGTTTGATTGAACCGGCGCCGGCTTTACAAATACAGCCGATATGATAATTTCAATATTAGGGGGAAACGCCGAATAAACCGGCGTTTCCGAAAACAAAGTGAGAGTTATTTTTTATTTTGTCGAGCGTGCCATATCTATAAGAATGTCGCCCTTGACGCTGCTGCCTCCGCTCATTATGCTTACGGACACGTCATCATCGGTTTCCCAGCTTATCATTGTTCCGTCATAAGCCGCTTTGCATCCGTTTACGTCTATCTCTTTCAAATTCAGGCTTGTTCCGGTTTCAAATGCGGTTTCTTCGTTTATTATTCTCTCATGTATCGAGAATTTTTCTTTTCCGTTTGTGTAGTAAAGGGCTGCGTAATCACCGCTTACATCACCGTTTGAGGAGCGGTATCCGGTCGCGTAGAGGAATGAATATCCGTCGGGAATAAGCTCGGGTACCTTCAAATCAAAGGATAAAACGCTGCGGTATTCATCCAAAGAGGTATATATTGCTTGCGATTTGTCGCTTTCGGGAATTTCGTCCGGTTTAAGCTCTTTTTTGGTCGAATATTTCGTTTTTCCGTCCTCGACCGTTGTAGCGATGTAAATTTCATTGCCGTCCTTGTCGTACAGCTTTTCGGTGTTTCTGTCAATCTCGGCAAGCGAATTTCCGTCCGAGTCGTATATTTGTCCCGCCAATTCAGCCGGAACATCAACCTTATCCGGCAGATCGGGCATTTCTATCTGCATAAAGTTGTTATGTCCCGTTGTGACCGACTTTATGATATTTGTTATAAACCCTTGTGCGAATGCACTCTGGCATACGACCGCGACCGCAGCTATACATGCCGCCGGAATGATATATCTTTTGAGATTGCTCTTTCCGGTATTCTTTTCGCCGTTAATTCTGTTTTTCAAATTTTTTTTCATATTAATACACTCCTGTTCTGTAAGCTTTATTTCCTCATATTGGGAAAAATCTGTTTTTACGTCGTTCAAATATTCATATTTGTTTTTCATAGCGACCTCCTGCCTAAAAGATCTCTGAGCTTTTTTCTGCCTCTCGACAGCCTGTTGTAAAGCACAGACGGTTTGATGCTCATATTATCCGAAATCTCCTCTATCGTTTCTTCATATATATACCTCCTGCGGAATATCTCCCTGTCGGTTTCCGGCAAGTCCGCAAGCAGAGCCTCTGTGTCCGCCTCGGTTTCTTTTTGCATAACGGAAATATCCGCACTGTATCCGGACGGGATATTCTCGTCAAGCTCATCAAAATACAGCTTGAAATATTTTCGCCGGTAATCTATGCACTTATAACGGCATATTGCGGCGATCCAGCTTTTCAGCGTGCTTTTTTCGGGGTCGAACCGGGATATATTCTTCCAGCAAATAAACAGCACATCATTTACACATTCGTCGCGGTAAAGGTCGCCAAGCTTTTTTGATGCTATGGACTTAATTAACCCGCCGTATTGCATGATCAGCAGGTCAAGAGCCGTCTCATCGCCTTTTTTTATTCCGGATACGATCTCATCATCGGTTATTTCCATACTCATCACCTCGCTTGATTAAAGACAATACCGCATAATTATATTATAGAGTTATTACAGAGTGCGTCAGGTGCAGTCATTTTTGCGATAATACCCGGGAGGGGCCATACTTTGTTTGTGCCTTGCTTTTTTATGTATGTTCCGCGGGACCCGGCGCAAAATTGCGGAAATATTTAAATTATTTATTTGTAATCGTGCGGTACTGCCTTTAAAGTTGTTTTAAGAAGCTTCTCATATATTGATACGTTTGTTTTTGATTTTTTCTATCAATATTTTATCAATATTCCGTATAAAAAAACAACCGCCCTCTCGTCTGAAGATAAGCGGTTTTTTTTTATTTGCTGTTTTAAGGCTTGAACCGTCTATACGGTACGCCTTTCTTTCATTCTTATTGTATCATGTATTTAAACCGATGTCAATAAATTTTTCGGTGCATTTTATTAAACGCTTACAATATATTCCATGAAAATCCTTCTTTACAAGAATTATTTGGTATGATATAATTGTTTTATGGAATACGGAAGGTTGTTTATGTAAGAGCCTGTTCAGCATCTTCCAATCATCATCTTTTTGGCATATTTTCCCGCCGACTTTGCGCAAAATTCTTGAAATACACAAA
>JAFLUR010000159.1 GCA_022508725.1 Oscillospiraceae bacterium | reverse complement strand
CGTCGGTTTCGTCGTATATGATTTTTTTCGAGTCGTCCACCAAATACCCCTCGACGCCGTATATCACCTTGATGGTTTCGCTGTTATTGGTTTCGTGCATGGCTTCGGGATAGCTCTGCGCGACGCCGTGGTCGGTTATCGCTATCGCGGTATGCCCGAACTTGACGGCTCTTTTTATAATATCGGCGGCTGAGCTTACTCCGTCCATGGCTGACATCTGTGTGTGAAGATGAAGCTCCACGCGTTTTTTATCCGCGTTATCCTCCCGGACGGGGCGCGGATCCTTTATTCTCGTTACGGCGTTCGCTATAATCGTTACTTCGTTTGCGTATTTATCGAATTCCGCGCGTCCTCTTACGCACACGTTGAGATTTTTCTTCTTCACTCCGTCCTTGAATATGCCCTGCAAATTCTTGTACTCGTTGTCCGACATATTCTTTATGAAAAATTTTACCGTTATCGAGTCCTTGTAATCGGTCATATCGAAAATGCCCAAATGCATTTCTCCGTTTTTTATATCCTTAAACTCTTGGTTGAATACACGTCCGCACACAACGACTCTGCCCGAATTTTCATCTATCGAGGCTATATTGACGGGATCGTCGTGTATCGGGGAACCGAATATTATATCCCCCTTTTCCGATTTTGCGAGTACGTTTTTTGCTGCGGAAGAACCGGATTTTTCGTTTTTATCGTTTATCGACAGGACTTCGGAAAGGGTTTTGGGCTGTTTTTCATCCGTGCTCCCCTCGGAAAGCATTTCGTCCATTGCCTTTTTTATCGCCGACATACGCTCCTTTATCTTTACGACAACGCTGTTTAGGTGAAAGCTCTCTTTTATGCCGTCGGACAGGATTTTTGTGAATTCGGGCGATATGGCGGATTCGAGAATTATATTCATGCTCCGGTTTATGCGCGATATTTTAATTCTGTCTATCGCGGTACCGGAAAAGGGTGCGTCCTCAAATTGACTGAAAACTACCGATATTTTGGGTTTCATAATGCTTCTCCTTTCGGGTGTCAGTCTCTGAAATACGCGACTCCCGCCTCGAATATCTTCTGATCCTTTTCGCCGGGAACGTTCACGGCGACATTTTTTCCTATACGCTCGCTGTGTCCCATCTTTCCGAGTATTCTTCCGTCCGGGCTTGTTATGCCCTCTACCGCCATGATCGAACCGTTGGGGTTGTATTCTATGTCATAAGACGCGTTTCCGTCAAAGTCAACATACTGCGTCGCTATCTGACCGTTTTCGGCAAGCTTCTTTATCATATCCTCGCTTGCGATAAAGCGTCCCTCTCCGTGAGAAAGAGCTATCGTGTGTATATCGCCCGTGTTCACATTCGAGAACCACGGAGATTTTACCGATGCGATACGCGTATTTGCCATGCGTGATATATGTCTGCCGAGGGTATTGAATGTAAGCGTCGGAGAATTGTCGGTAAGCTCGGTAATTTCGCCGTAAGGAACAAGACCGAGCTTTATAAGCGCCTGAAAGCCGTTGCATATGCCGAGCATAAGCCCGTCGCGGTTTTTGAGCATATTCATAACGGATTCCTTTACGAGAGGATTTCTGAACGCCGTCGCGATGAATTTTCCCGAACCGTCCGGCTCGTCGCCGCCCGAAAAACCGCCCGGTATCATTACTATCTGCGAATTGTCTATTCTCTTTTTCATCTCCCGCATTGAATATGCAATGTCCTCGGGAGCGAGGTTTCTGATAACGAATATATCGCACACTCCGCCGGCTTTTTCAAATACTCTCTTTGTGTCGTATTCGCAGTTGGTTCCCGGAAATACGGGAATAAATATTCTCGGTTTTGCGAATTTTTCCCCGGCGGTTGTAATGCCGCGTTTGATATAGCTGTAGGTTTCCGGCTTTTCGGTGAAGCTTCCGGCTTTTGTCGGGAATACCTTTTCAAGCGGCTTTTTCCATGCGTCCGCGGCTTCCGAAAGGGAAATTTCCGTTCCGTGTACCTTTATCGAGCCGGTTGGTGAGGTATAGCCGATAAGGACCGCGCCCTCGGCGTTTGTGTTTCTGTCAAGCTCAACGACAACCGAGCCTATATCCGCGCCGAAAAGCATTTCACGGGTCACATTGTCCTCGAAATTCACGCCTATCATATTTCCGAAGCACATTTTGCTGACCGTTTCGCAAAGACCGAATCCCTTTACAACGCTTGACGAAAGTATCTTTTTATCCTTGACAAGCTCGTTTATTTTGCCGTACATTCTCTTGAGCGCCGCAAAATCGGGCATATTGTTTTCATCCCGCACCGTTTTGAACAGCATCAGCTTTGAGTCTGTTCTTTTGAGCTCCTGCGAAACCACGAGATCGGACTTTACCGCCGCAACGGCAAAGCTTGTAAGTGTGGGCGGAACGTCAAGATCGTTAAAGCTGCCGCTCATCGAGTCCTTTCCGCCTATAGCCGCCGTTCCGAGATTGAGCTGCGCTTTGTACGCGCCCAAAAGAGCCGCGAACGGCTTTCCCCAGCGTTCGGGGTCGTTTCCGAGTCTTTCGAAATATTCCTGGAACGTGAGGTATATTTTCTTGTATTCCGCGCCCATTGCGACCGCTTTCGATACCGACTCCACAACGGCGTATACCGCGCCGTGATACGGACTCCATGATGAAATATACGGGTTGTATCCGAATGTCATCAATGTGGCGGTATCCGTTTCGCCCTCGGTCACGGGTATTTTCGCCGCCATACCGTCGGAGGGCGTAAGCTGATATTTTCCGCCGAACGGCAAGATAACGCTGCCTGCGCCGATCGTGCCGTCGAATTTTTCCGCAAGACCCTTTTGTGAGCATACATTAAGGTCGGACAGTACCTCCGTCCATTTTGCTTTTATATCGTACTCGTTTTTAATTCCGAAAAATCCGTTTTCACCGGGCATTGTGACACGCACGTTTGTATTTTTGACAGCCCCGTTTGTGTTGAGAAAATCTCTTGAAATATCGCATACCGGCTTATCGCGCCAGTACATGACGAGTCTTGCCTCATCTGTGACCTTTGCGACTATCGTTGCCTCGAGATTTTCTTCGTTTGCGTATTCGATGAATTTTTCGGCGTTGTTCTTATCTACGACGACAGCCATTCTCTCCTGCGATTCGCTTATCGCAAGCTCCGTGCCGTCAAGACCCGCGTATTTTTTGGGGACCTTGTCGAGATCTATGATAAGACCCTCGGCAAGCTCTCCGATAGCCACCGATACTCCGCCCGCGCCGAAATCGTTGCATCTTTTTATAAGCTTTGTGACATTTTCGTTTCTGAAAAGGCGCTGTATTTTTCGTTCAACGGGCGGATTTCCTTTCTGCACTTCAGAACCGCAGGTCTTTATCGAGCTTTCGGTGTGAGCCTTTGACGAGCCTGTCGCGCCGCCGCAGCCGTCGCGGCCCGTTCTTCCTCCGAGAAGTATTATCAGATCGCCCTCGACGGGTTTTTCCCGGATAACGTTTTTTGCCGGCGCTGCGCCTATTACCGCACCTATCTCCATTCTTTTGGCAACATAGCCCGGATGATATATTTCTTGGACCTGCCCTGTTGCAAGACCTATCTGATTTCCGTATGAGCTGTATCCCGCCGATGCGCCGCGGGTTATCTTTCTCTGCATGAGCTTGCCCTCGGGCGTATCCTTGAGGGATACTCTCGGGTCGCCGCAGCCGGTCACGCGCATTGCCTGATATACATACGATCTTCCGGAAAGGGGATCGCGTATCGCGCCGCCCAGACAGGTTGCCGCGCCGCCGAACGGTTCGATCTCGGTCGGGTGGTTGTGTGTTTCGTTTTTGAACATGACAAGCCACGGCTCTTTAACGCCGTCCACATCGACATCGACCTTTATGCTGCAGGCGTTTATTTCCTCCGATTCGTCTATCTCCTTCAGCTTGCCCTCGGCTTTGAGCTGCTTTACCGCGATGGTTGCCATATTCATCAGGCATATGTCGCGTCCGGGACTGTACAGCTCGGACTTGGCTTTTAAATATTCCTCATAAGTGCCTTTGAACAATGAGGTGTATTTTCCCTTTTCAAATTCAACGTTGTTTATCTTTGTCGAGAACGTCGTGTGCCGGCAGTGATCCGACCAATAGGTGTCTATCATTCTCAGCTCCGTCACGGTGGGATCTCTCGACTCCATATCCTTGAAGTACGACTGACAGAATTTCAAATCGTCGAGATCCATGGCAAAGCCCATATCCGAAAGCATTTTCAAGAGAGCATTCTCGTCCGCGTCGATAAATCCGTCAACGGTTTTTACGTCATCGGGGATTTCCGTCTGCATTTCAAGATTTTTCGGTTTATCGAAAGACGCCTCGCGCGCTTCCACCGGGTTGATGATGTAATTTTTTATATTTTGGATTTCCTCATACGACAGCTTGCCTTTGAGAACATACAGCTTCGCCTGTTTGATGACCGGGCGCGCCTTTTGTGTGAGTATGGAAATACATTCCTCGGCGGATGCCGCTCTCTGATCGAACTGTCCGGGCAGAAGCTCGACCGCAATGACCTTTGAGCCGACCTCTACATCTATATTTTCGTCATAAGCCTTGTCAACGGGCGGCTCGGAAAATATGAGTCCTCTTGCCGCAGCGTATTCTTCATCGGTTATGCCCGATATGTCGTATCTGTTTATTATTCTTACGTTTTCAAGCTCGTTGAGTGAGAGGTTTTCTTTAAGATCCGCCAAAACCTCCATAGCCTCAACATTGAATCCGTCCTTTTTTTCAACGTAAATTCTTCTGACATTGCTGCTCATAATAAAAATTCCTTTCACTGTATTTTTTTGTTTTTGTCATGTCTGTTTTTATTCCGAAACAACCGTCATTGCAAAAGCTTCCGCCTGATGGGCCGGAGCGGCAGCGTTTATAATTATTGTGTAAATATATGCGTTTAAAGCAAATCCGTCCTAAAAATATCAACATACTATAATTTTAACACACATTCATTCTTTTGGCAACATAATTTTTCAACCCAAATTATATAAGATTTACATTGATAACTGTTTTCTGTATAATATTATTGCAGGATAAAATGCAAAATATATTGATCGGGAGGTGTCGGATTTCAATGCTTCGCGCCGTTTTTATCAAAAAATTACGGATTATTAAAAAATCCTATTGCAATGCCGAGATTTTTATGGTAAAATATAATATGGTTTTCGCGGTTTGTATACTTTGATTTTGTATATTTTTTACATACCGCGGATAAATTTACTATGTTATTATTTAGGAGGCTTTTTAAATGGCGGTAAAAAATCAGTATTTGATCGATCTTCTCGAAACGGTAAAGAAAAGAAACAGCGGTGAGCCGGAATTTATCCAGGCGGTAACGGAGGTATTCGAGAGCCTTGAGCCGGTCATCGAAAGACGTCCGGACCTCGTTGAGGCGGGAGTTCTCGAAAGACTCGTTGAGCCTGAAAGACAGGTCATGTTCAGAGTTCCGTGGGTAGATGATAACGGCAAGGTGCAGGTGAACCGCGGTTTCCTCGTTCAGTACAAGTCGGCTATCGGTCCTTATAAGGGCGCTTTGAGACAACACCCGTCGGTTTATCTCGGAATTATCAAGTTCC
>JAFLUR010000158.1 GCA_022508725.1 Oscillospiraceae bacterium | reverse complement strand
GCATTTTTTATCGCTTTTGCAAAAGCCGCTTTTCCGTATGACTTTATAAATTCATCGGGGTCCTTTACATCGCCGAGACTTATAACTCTTGCGCGTCCGCCGGCGTCATTGATAATATCGATTGCTCTCCGGGTTGCGGCAGATCCCGCCTCATCGCTGTCATAGCATATCAATATCTCACGGCAGTATTTCATTATCAGCTTTGCCTGATTTTCCGTAAGCGCGGTCCCGAGCGTTGCGACAATGTTTTTTATTCCCGCCTGATAAACCGATATAACGTCCATATAGCCCTCGGCAAGTATCATGCTTTCGGAACGCGCATTTTTTGCAAGATTGAGTGAAAATAAATTATTCCCCTTTGAAAAGCATATCGTTTCGGACGAATTAAGATATTTCGGAGCTTTAAAGCCGTCCTTCGACTCTTTTGCGTCCTTTATTATTCTTCCGCCGAAACCGATGACCCTGCCTCTCGGGTCGATAATGGGAAACATCACTCTGCCCCTGAATTTATCGTAAATCTTTCCGTCGCGCGAAACCGCAAGCGAATTTTCGCATATCTCCTCTTTTGAAAATCCCTTTTCACCCAAAAATCCGAGCAATACATCCCGTCCCTCCGGGGCAAATCCCAGACCGTAAGACGTTATTGTCCCCGGCGATATTTTTCTTTGCGCAAAATATTCCCGCGCCTGTGCGGCGTCGGAGCTTTTCACAAGATTATCGTAAAAAAATCTTGCCGCAATTCTGTTCATTTCCAAAAATCTCTGTTTTTTTTCCCGTTTTCCGTTATCCCCGGCGTTTTCATCGGGCAGATCGATACCGGCGCGTTCCGCCATAAGCCTAAGCGCCTCAACAAAATCAAGATTTTCCGTTCTCATTATAAACTGTGCCGTATTCCCGCTCGCTCCGCATCCGAAACAATGAAAAAGCTGTTTGTCCGCGCTTACATGAAAAGACGGAGATTTCTCTTTGTGAAAGGGACACAATCCGCTGTAATCCCTGCCGTTTTTTTTTAATTGAACGTATTGTGAAACATAATCCACTATATCGGATGATGAAAAGACTTCATTTATCACATCATCGGAATAATAAGGCATTGTTTATCCCCCAATCACCGCCTGCGCCTGTCAAACCGAATAAATTTCAACAAAACGGCGTTTGCGAACACACCGGCGGAATTTATTTGATTACAAGTATAATTATTCGACACGTTTTTAAAAAACCCTTTTTTCCGTAAAAATTTTTCTGTGATATTACATTTTATTCCATGGTTTGGGCACAAAAATCTCGTTGAATATATGCACGGCATAATCATCGCTCATTCCGGCTATATAATCGCAGACGATACGCTCTGTGCCGAATTTTTCTTCAAAACGCAAATTTTCCGCGGGGATCTTATCCTTGTTTTTCCTGAAATATTCATAAAGCTCGTGAATGATGTAATATACCTTATCCTCACCCGTTTTCGCCTTTTTATTGAGATAAACATTCTCAAACATAAACGAGCGCAAATCCATCATTGCCGATTTGACCCGTTCCGACATTGCAAGCTCGGGTTTATTCATACTGTTTTCGATCATATCGCATATCAGCGTATTTATCCTTTCGGAATGACGCTTTCCCAAAACCGATATACACTTTTCGGGCAGATCATCCTGTGTTATTATTTCCGCTCTTATGGCGTCGTCTATATCATGATTGATATACGCGAAACGATCGGCAAATTTTATTATCCTGCCCTCAAGCGTTTCCGCAAGGTTATCGCCCGTATGATTTACTATTCCGTCACGCACTTCATACGTCAGATTGATCCCGTCTCCTCCTTCAAGAACATCAACGACTCTCAGACTCTGTTCATAATGCGTAAATCCTCCCGGCACTATCGAATTAAGGACCTTTTCACCCGAATGTCCGAACGGAGTATGCCCCAAGTCATGCCCCAGCGCCGCCGCCTCGGTCAGGTCCTCATTCAATCTGAGCGCTCTTGCTATCGTCCTTGCTATCTGCATAACCTCCAGCGTATGGGTAAGTCTTGTGCGGTAATGGTCGCCCTCGGGGATCATAAACACCTGCGTTTTATGTTTCATGCGTCTGAATGCCTTTGAATGAATTATTCTGTCGCGGTCACGCTGATAGGCGGTGCGTATCGGACACATCTCCTCCTCCTTCCGGCGTCCTCTTGTATTCCTTGTCTTAAACGCATATTCGCCCAAAATAATATCCTCGTTATTTTCGGTGACGGTTCTTATATCCATTATTTATCATCCCCCCGGAAATTCCTTTTTATTATCTCCCGACATCTTATATGTTATATATACCCCTTTTTTCTCTCAAATCCTTTAATTTAATACAATTTTATTTAAGGAAAAGCAAAAACCCCCGCCGCCCATAGGCAGCGGGAGCTTTTAAACTCTCCGAATCAATACCGCGGAAAACCCGTTATACCGTTTCTTCCGGAGTATCTGTTTATTCAGGTGTCTCCGTTTCTTCCGGAATTTCCGGCTTACGCACCGCAGATGCGGACAACGGTTTCATTCCGTCAAGCGAATTCCACATAAATACCTTTACGATACATCCTTCCGTATCACCGGTAAATTCAAAGCTGTATTTTCCCTGTATCAATCCGGTATCATCATCATTTATCATATTATCGGAGCTCTTCACTTCAAGCAAATTTCCCCCGATATCATACAATGCGCCGATCAACCGCATATTCTCGCCGTAATCCACCAAATCATATGCAACCTCCGCCTTATTTCCGTCTGTCTCGATTATATTCACACCGTTCGCCGCGGGACCTCCTGTCGGTTCGGGCGACTGAGTCGGTTCGGGCGGCTGAGTCGGTATCGGAGGCTGAGTCGGTTCGGGAGGATCGGGCAGCTCCGCGCCGGGTATAAACTGCGCGACTCTTATTTTATCCAAACCGTTCGGAGTTACCCATTCGGGCGGCTCCCCTCCCGCGCGCGAAAATCCGAATATCACATAATCGGCGCCTGTCGGAGAGGTGTCCTCCGTCTCGGAATATCGATAATCAAGAATTTTTGTTCCGCCAAAGTAAAGCATTGCTTCCTTTGTCGCGGTATTGAATACCGCCTTTACATTCTTTGTGTATATCTCTTTGCCTTCAAAAATACTGTCCGGCGTACCGTCGCCGTCGCTGTCCCGCCATGTTTCACCGCCGTCGGTGCTCAAATACATCTTATA
This sequence comes from Oscillospiraceae bacterium, assembly GCA_022508725.1. Classification (GTDB taxonomy): domain Bacteria; phylum Bacillota; class Clostridia; order UBA1381; family UBA1381; genus JAFLUR01. The sequence goes on along the minus strand of JAFLUR010000158.1, from coordinate 2,381 downwards.
GTCGTTGTTCCAGCCGAGACGCATGGAATCACCGAACTGAATGTACTCGTAGTTTCCGTTGCGTGACATGGAGTTTCCGAAATGCCAGTCGATATCATACATAACAATCGCGCCGTCCTCTATTTTGAAGCTCTTCTTTGCGCTGTAATCCGCGCCCGGCTTTGCGATATTGTACCAAATACGGTCATTTTCCGCATCATAGCTGAGTTTGCCTGCTTCCGTTCCCGTCTGTGTCCAGTCCTCGATATCCGCCTCTGCCCACGGAATCGCAGCCGTTCCTCTTTCATATATATCCGTTGTGTTTCCGGTTGCCGTGGTTGATGCCGCATAGGTCAAATCCTTAAGACTGAAAGAACCCGAAACCCAATCGGTCAATCCGATCATTTTATATTGCAATGTCTTGAATTTTGCGCCGTTCAAAGTAAATTCCCTTACCCATGTTTGATTGGGTTCCCATGAACTGTCGCAGCCCTGAACGGTAGCCGTGGCGGTATCGTTGTCATAATCAAATACAATATTCACTCTCCATCTGATTGCGCTTCTGTTCCACGGAGGGTCGTTGCCGTCGGCTGTTTTTTTCCATGAGCTGCTTACATTCTGCTTTTCGCCGTCCGCAACGATATCCTTTGTGGCATTGCCGGAGGTTGTGTGCTCCTCAAGAATATTTAAAATATTCTTTCCTTCTGTATCAAGGAATTTAAGCTCCGACGTATATCCGTGTCCTTCTTTCCAGATATAGTCGCCGCCGCTTATTTTGGCGCCGTTCGTATAAAGATCAAACGACAGCTCGGCCTTGCCTTCCGATACTTCGACAAAATCCTTATGGTATTCGATGGGATCGTCGGTTGCTTGGTTAAGGTTAAGCGTTATACCGTTCGCCGTTCCCGTAAATTTAAGCGCGTCGCTTGTCGTATTTGACGTTACGAACTTATTCTCTCCGGTAAAATCGGTAATCTCGATCGGTTTTACCCTGACAAAACAGTATCCTCTTCTGTCGTTGTCGTTTGAAGACGCATATACAAATGTGCTTCCGAAGCCTACTCCCGTTACGGTGCCGTTTTCCGAAACAGACGCCACTTCGGGATTTGCCGATACCCATTTCACGGATTTATCGGAAGCGTTATCGGGTTTAACCTCCGCCTTGAGAGCTTTTGAAGTGTTCAATCCGAGCACAATCGACTTTTCGGACAACGACACCGACTCGACCGGATTGGAGAATACAGTCACCTTACACTCTGCGGTAAATCCGCCGTCCTTTGTTGTCGCCGTGATTATCGCTTTTCCGGCGCCCGTACCCTTTATGACACCGTTTGAAACCACCGCCACCTTCTCGTTTGACGATGTCCATACAACGCTCTTATTTGCAGCGTCAAAAGGCTCCACTATCGCGCTTACACTGACGGTTTTGCCGTTTTCGACCGTCACTTCACTCTCGGAAAGCGTAATTCCCGTTACATCCACCTGTCCGGGAGACTCGTATGTTACCTTTGTAAACGGTGTTTCCGGCGCGAGATAGTTCAATTTATTGCCGCCCGCGTCTGTCGCAAGAGCCGCGGAGCCGACATAATAGCTTGTATGCGGCGGCTGGTTATACGCCACGTTCTGCCATGCTATCGCTTCACGGTACTGACAGTCATGCATGAGCGTTGTCAAACGATACTCGGTCGGAATGATAGATGTGAATATTCTCAGAGCCGCCGTCTCGGGATCGCTGTCGCCCACCGGCATTATTATCTCCTCTCGCCAGTCACCCCAAATATCGGCAACAAGCGAATAATTGCGCTTTGTGCTGTTATTTGTCAATCCGCTTAGGGTGTATCCGTCGCTCGGACCGTAAAATCTCTTCGCCTGACCGGTTGAAGCGTCATATTTCTGTATAATATTCGCATCCAAAAGCTCTCTGCCGAGATCGCCGTCCCAGTATACGAGGAAATTGCAGAAATCTCCGCTACCCGCCTGCGCAGGCTTCGCGCCTACGGAATTTCCTTTCAGATCATACATATCGGTGTATATCGCCGACCATCCTATGGCAAGACCGTCGGGATTTTCCGCCGCGTATGCGTCGTCAATATTATCCATAACGCCTCTGCCGTTATCGCCTGTTACTTTTTGGCTCCATATAGCCTTGCCTGTTTCGGCAACTCTGAAATCGGCGCCTCTTGAAAAGCCCCATGATTTCTCCTTTACCGAAAATGCTTCCTGAATACCGTCGTTATTGAAGTCCGAAACGTGTAAAGCGTCGCCGTGACCCATACGGGTGTTGCCCAATACGGTATGTCCGTCATCATCGAGACACGCGGAACCCCATACTATTTCGTCCTTGCCGTCATTATCTATATCCGCTATCGAGAGATTATGATTGCCCTGTCCGTACATTGTGG
>JAFLUR010000157.1 GCA_022508725.1 Oscillospiraceae bacterium | reverse complement strand
TATATATATCCCGGCAGCGAAGCGGCTTTGGGACAAATTCTTGAACGCAATAAAATCAGAGATAAGGTTTATATTGCAACAAAGCTGCCTCATTATATGCTCAAAGCTCCCGACGGTATGGATAAATTTTTCTCGGAGCAATTAAAACGGCTGCGGACGGATTATGTTGATTATTATTTGATTCACATGCTTACCGATGTAAATACATGGGAGAGACTGAAAAAGCTTGGTATTATCGAATGGTTGGAGAAGAAAAAATCCTTCGGAGCCGTTCGTCAAATAGGTTTTTCATATCACGGAAATTCGGATACGTTTTGTGCGTTGCTTGACGCGTATGATTGGGACTTTTGTCAGATTCAATATAATTATTTGGACGAAAATTCTCAGGCGGGTGTAACCGGATTGAAACGTGCGGCTGAAAAAGGGCTTCCGGTTATTATTATGGAACCTCTGCGCGGAGGAAATTTGGCGAATAAATTGCCGCATGAGGCAATAAAGCTTTTTGAAGAGTATCCCGTAAAAAGAAGTCCCGCCGAATGGGCGTTCAGATGGCTTTGGAATCAGCCGGAGGTCACCTGCGTACTTTCGGGTATGAATTCGATTGATATGATCAATGAAAATGTATCAGCCGCCTCGGATGTGAAGATCGGCGAATTTACAGACAATGAGTTTGAGCTTATTTCCGGAGTGGTCGGAGCGATCAACGCAAATATGAAGGTCGGCTGTACGGGATGCCGTTATTGTATGCCGTGTCCTAAAAATGTTGATATTCCCGGAACTTTCGCTGCTTACAATCGAAGATATTCAGACGGGAAATTCAGGGGATTTAAGGATTATATAATGTGTGTGGCGGCAAGGAAGGAAGCGACAGCCGCTTCAAACTGCGTTGAATGCGGAAAATGCGAGAAGCAGTGTCCGCAAGGCATTGAGATACGCAAAGAGCTTCAAAACGCGCGGCGAGTGTTTGAAGGACCGGTTTATAAGGCGGCAAGAAAGGTAATTTCATCATTTATCAAATACTGAACCGTAAATGATTATTTCCGAATTTTTCAATCGGTAATAATATCATACAGGAGTCCGGAGAGGTTTGTACCTTTTCGGACTTTTTATATTATGAGTATACAATTCAACAGCTATTTACATCTTTTACCTTTTCAATAATATCCATATATTCTCAATTTTTTGAATGTAAAATAATGTATAATTTGCTTATATAATGTCATGGAACATGGACTGTAATATTCACGGATGATTCATCGTTTTTTTGTCATACTCTTAAAAATCGGCTATTTTTATGTTATCCCCATTGTATATAAATTATTATAATGTTATATAAATAAAATTTTATTAAAACAGTGCAATAGCAAAATAGTACGGCGAAACGTTAATAAATGAAATTCTATTAAACATATAACAAACAGATAATTCCATTCGTCACAGATGTAATGAATGTGAAAATCTTAAATGATTTTTATAAAATTAAAAAACGTATATATTTGTGAAACTACTTTGGATCAACAAAGCAGAATCTTATATATGCGATAAAGAATTGATTATATTGCAGCGATAGGAATTGCATTATTACGGGAGATACAGATAACTTCATACTTACTGAGGTAAAACTTATTCCGTATAAATTTGAGGCATTTATACTCATCTGCAATGAGATTTTCCGTATAGCCTGAAAGAGTGATTCTTGTAAGCCGGGCATTATTGAGAAGATTCATTTGCTCATGAATATAAAATACCCCGAACAGCGGTAATCCGACTTCAAACTTCCGCATAGCGGTAGTTGAGAAAACATACCGATGTAAAACCAACAACCGGTATTTGTTTACGATATATTCGGAATGCCGGATTATCGGATATTTTATCATATATAAGCGCCGGAACATGGAACGTATAAGCATATAAAAGACCGTGAAACGGCGTTATTATCATAAATAAAGTGTATGTATCGTATGAACATGGAACAAAATTAAAATTATATATATAATATAGGTTTAGACCGTAAAACAGCATAGCCGAATGTAAAAAAATGAAACTTTATGTAATTCCTTAACATAAAAATAATCTTATTCGGAAAGGAATGAATAGAAATGAAAAGGCTAAATGAGTTCAGTGAGATTTTGGGCACTGCCGATATAACGGAGATATTCGGAACCGGTAAAGCGGGAGCTTACAAAAGCAAATAAGCAAATCCGAGAAATTCATTTATTTAGTATATTTTGGAAATTACATAAAGAAAAGATATTATTACATTATGGCAAGAGATAATCGTATCTAAAATGAACAAATTCCGTATAAAGGTATTTGAAGAAATATACAGATGTAAAACCGGTAAAAGTGTTTGTATGCTATATATCCGGAAGGTAATATTATTGTATATTTTGTCATATACAGGTGCCGGAACATGGAACGTATAAGCATATAAAAGACCGTGAAACTGCGTTATTATCATAAATAGAGTGTATGTATAATATGAACATGGAACAAAATTAAAATTACATATATAATATAGGTTTTGGATCGTAAAACAGTATGGCATAATGTAAAAAAATGAAATTTTATGTAATTTCTTAACATTAAAATAATCTTATTCGTAAAGGAATGAATCAAAATGAAATTTTATATCATTCCTGACATAAAGATAATCTTATTTAAGAAAGGAATGAATCGAAATGAAAAGTTTAAATGAGTTCAGTGAGATTTTGGATACTTCCAATATTATGGAGATATTCGGAATAAGTAAAGCGGGAGCTTACAGATTGATGAGAAAAAAGGACTTCCCATCCTTTAAGATGTTGGGAAAGTACAGTGTTCAAAAACAGTCGCTTATAAAATGGCTGGAGCGTCAGGAACAAATTGCTTATAAAAATAAATAAGCAAAGCAAATAAATTTATTTATTTAGTATATTTGGGAAATTACATAAAGAAAGGAAGTTATTACATTATGGCGAAACGAGGAAATTCCGAAGGATGTATAGTAAAGGATCCGCGAAACGGAAATTATATCGCAAGAATTCAGATAGGTTACAATTCCAACGGAAATCCGAAGATAAAAACATTCAGCGGAAAAACCGTAACGGAAGTAAAACGCAGACTGAAAGAATTTAAAGATGAGAACGAGAATAATCAAACAATAGCGCAGGGGGATTGTTTATTGGTCGAGGGGATGTATCGGTGGCTTGAAAAATATAAAAAGCCTTTCCTTAAACCGAGCAGCTATGACAGACTTATGCAAACGGTGAGCAATAATATCATTCCGTATATCGGTCAATATTATATCAAAGAGATCACACTGTCGGATATTCAAACGGAGGTTATCAACAGACTGACATCCGAGAAATTATCGAGAAGCAGTATCAAAAAGGCATACCAAGCATTAAATATGTTTTTCAGGCAGTATATTATTGAAAGAAAATTGACGGTCAACCCGATGGACGGAGTCCGGCTCCCGTTAAAAGAACATTTTGAAGAAAAAACAATAAAGCCCTTGACCCCCGATGAAATGGATAAATTCACAAGAACAGCTATGTCAAAATTTGACGGTAACGGAGAATATAAATATCGCTACGGAACGGCGTTTGTGTTTGTGTTATATACGGGACTGCGTGAAGGAGAAGCGTTGGCGCTTCAATATAAACATATAGATTTGGCAAATAGGAAAGTGACGGTGGAGCAAAATCTTGTAATGGTAACGGACGGAAGCGGAAACAAGCGCAGAGAACCGCTGATACAGAAATCCACAAAAACATCATCGGGTAAAAGAGAAATCCCGCTGTGCGACACCGCTTACGAAGCCATTAAGTTGTATATGGATATGTATTATACTGGAAACGATGAGGAATACATATTTACCACGAAAAAAGGCAATCACCTTACACCGCATAATATGGCAAAATCAGTGAATTATATATTTAAAGCGGCGGGGATAGATGCGAGCGGCATGCACATACTGCGTCACAGTTTTGCGTCATATCTGCATTCAAAAGGAGTGGATATAAAGTATATCAGCGCAATACTCGGACATTCCGGTACGCAAATTACATACGATACGTATGTTCACACAAACTATGAGCAGTTAAAGTCGGCAATGGATATGATCGATTGAATATTATTCCGCTCAATCTGCGAAACAGGCAGATTGAGCGGATAGGATTATTCAAATTCAATATAAAAACAGTAGCACAGGGTTTGTCCGTGGTCGTTCTTTTTAAATGTGTATCTGCTTCCGTTCTTACGAAGAAGATTATGAGTGTGTAATAGGGCTTTCAGCTTTTTCGATTCGGTTTTATCAGTAGATATATTTTTTTCGATAAATTCATCTACTGATTTGTTATTGATGTATATCCAACGCCTGTCGCTTGCGGAAGGATTGAATTTCCCTGTTGACGCATCGTCAAACGGTTCCGACCATGCGGTTTTCTGAGGGGTATCATCTTTATGCTGTTCATATGTATCTTTAACAAATCTGATGATACGGACAATATCATCCGGAAGCTGAGATTCGTGGTCGGCGTAATCGGGATCGGCTAATGAAGGATCAAACATATGAATATCCAAAATATTGCGGAGCCGGTTTATTAAATCGTGGTGAGTATATTTATTATCCAACTGAGACAATACATCGGATGCCATGTTTAACGAATACGACATAAGCATATACGCAGTGGCGTCGTAATAATTTGTACGCCTTAAATATTTCTCCGAGGTTTGGTTTCGTAAATGCGTCTCTGTAATATCTATCATGTATGAATGATCGGAATCAATATATTCTATCATGCGAAAGATGAGTGTGTTAATGTACTTCTTTAATTCTTTATATTTATCACGCGAAAGAATTACGTTATTGTCGCATCTTACGGATATGGTTTCCGCAAACGATAGCTCTTTTTCCGAAATAATTACAGGAGAAAACGGCAGATTGTTTTTTGCTCTGAAGCAAATGATTTCTTTCAACAAACTATTGCTTGCGGAAAGAGACGCTTTTTTTGCGGTAACCACAATAGGTATATCTTTAAAAAAAAGATGATTTTCAATATCATATCCTGCGGAGTTAAGGATTATATTTTCACTGCCTGTGATTGTTTTGGAAGTAGTCGCCTTAAACATATTTGAAAACAGGTTTACGTCCTGATATACATATCGCAAATCATCGCCGTAGTAATTAAAACTGAATATATCTTTATTTAAGTCCATACGAAGAGTTCTGTTCGTTTTGCAATATTCTTTAAAAAAGTAATATGTTACAGCGAAAAACGTATATGTCAGAAGCATTCCGGCGGAGGGCTGCTTTTGTATGTATTCATATATTTTACCGATGGCATCTTCTGTGGGTATATCGTCGTCGATATATGGAAGAAATATTCTTTCATCGGTATTTTTATCGGTGTTATAAAGATGTGCAAATTTTTCGGTTCTTTTAAGTTCTCCGGATTCTTTGGATTTTTCGGATTTATATCCGATAAAAAAATACGGTATGTATGTTTTATCATGTATTGAATCATATAATAAATCATACAACGCATTATAAAAATGATTTTTATTGTATATGTGCAGTTTCAGTGATATGATATGGTTAATAACATCGTCCATATAAAATTTTAATCCGTCAGCAGTGACGGTTAC
>JAFLUR010000156.1 GCA_022508725.1 Oscillospiraceae bacterium | reverse complement strand
TATTTGGGAACTATTCTCTTTCTTTTTGTCACACATCAATTATAACATAACATTATGTCTTATTTTGTAAAAAATTCTGTCACTCATCATTGAAAATTCAACACAGAATTTAGGCGAAAATTAAAAAAATACTTGACAAAATCCATGCTCTGTGGTATAATAATTAAGTAATTTGCCGGTGTGGTGGAATTGGCAGACGCGCGGGACTCAAAATCCCGTGGTAGCGATACCGTATCGGTTCGACCCCGATCACCGGCACCACTTGTAAAATTTACGTTAATCGGCTTGAAACTGCGATTTTCAAGCCGATTTATTCTTTTTATTTTTCTGTAATTTTTTCATGATGATCTATTGTTTCATCACTTTTCCACCAAATTTCCACCAAACTCCGGTTTTATTCGTCCGAGCCTTTCGATTTAAGCGCATTTGACACTGTATTTACTGCCTTTTTTTTCATCGCAATATCGGGGTGCAAATACAAATTAGCCGTGGTTGAAATCGTAGAATGTCCCACATACTCCTGTATGATTTTCAAATCTATACCGTTATTTAATAATAATGTAGCACAGGAATGTCTCAGATCGTGAAATCTGATTTGCGGTAAATCATTCTCTTTAAGCAGCTCGGAAAACGCGTGTGAAATATAGTCTACCCTTAAAGGTTCTCCGTTATCCCAACAGCATACGAAATCCGATTCAATATATGCGTCGCCGAAAAATTCTCTGTTTTGGTTTTGACGCTCCTTTAATGAAGTCAGATATTCATACATATCATCATCTATGGGGAGCGTCCTGCGGCTGCTCATCGTCTTTGTTGTGTCTTGAAAAAATTCACTGCCCGCCGTCACTTTTGTATGCGTAATATGTATTTCATGATTTTCAAAGTCAACGCATTGCCACCTCAAACCGCCGACCTCACCGCGGCGCAGACCATAGAATACCGCTAATTTTACGGCGCTCTCTATGGGTGTGTTTGCGGATGCTTTCAAAAGAGTCATAAGCTGTTTTTCATCATAGATTGCCGCCTGATATTTAACAGGCTTCGGCAATTTCGTTCTGTCGGCTATATTATACGGTATCATATTAAGCTCAACAGCGTCCTGTAAAGCCTTGCGGATATTCGCATGATGCCTTTTGACGGTTGCGGAACTCAATCCGCCGTCAAACAGACTGCTGTAATAGGATTGAATGTCTTTGGGCGCCAAATCGATAAGCCGTATATTCTTTTTGCTGAAAAACGGTATGATGTGACGGTTTATAACTCTGTCATAGCCATATATCGTTGTTTGTTTCCACAGATACTTATTCTGTTCAAACCAATCGGAAAGATAATCCGTAAACAATATATCACTCACATCAACTTTGGCTTTCTCGTACTTATCTTCATACTCTTTGCATATTTCTTCACATTTCTTTTCCGCTTTACGCATATTGTTTCCCTTAATGGGAATACCTGTACTCACCTCTTTTGTATTCCAACGTCCATCGCTTGACTGCCATTTCAAAATACAGTAATATGTCTTGGCATTCTTGCGTTTGGATAAATAAGCTTTCATTATAACAGACCTCCTCTATATAAACAGAGCCGTCCATCCAATGATCAATAACAATTATATTATACCATGACCGGACAGTTTTTTCAATCTTTTTTAAGCATCATCCGAAATATTATTGATATATTTGATAAGGCTTTTTTTGGGAATGATATATTTACGCTTGATTTTTTTGCTTGCAATATCATTATTCTTCAAAAGACTGTAAGCCGTATTCCGTCCTACGCCCAAAACATTGCAAATATCGGTTATATCAATTATATCGTGCAATTTGGATATGTCGGTTTTTGGCTGCATATTATCACCTCGAATCATAATTATTTTATTAACGTTTCTCAAAATATCGGCGGATAATGATGACCGGCAAACATTCCGCCTGTAAAGGCATTTACCGCAATACAGACGGATGCTTGTCAATCACGCAGACAGACGAATTTTATTTTGTCTGTCTGCTGTTGTTTCGATAATCGGATCATCAATTTTTCACTAACGGTATAGTAGCAAATATACATCTTTTGGGATATATATGCCCCTTTTCGTCGCAGAATGTTCCGTAAGCGATACATTCTCCCGGTTTGCTTAAACACTTGAAATATTCATCTTTATTGGGAAGTCTGTTGCTTATGTACTCAATTTCTTTCGGCTCTGCCGTATCAAAGAACAGCATTGTCGCTGCCTGTGAAAGAGTCGAACGCTGCTCATCATTGAATTTTGTGCAAAAGGATTGCGTGTTCCATATACACATAATACCGTACTTGCGACCTTCTTTAAGCATTTTTGTCAAAGCTGAATTGCCGCTTATTACGAAATTACTTACCTCGTCAAAAATTACGGCAACCGGCTTTGCTTTATCTCCGTATTGCTGAGTATATATCCATATATCGCTTAATATAAATTCACCGACAGCACGTTTAAAGCTTTCATCCGAAATATCTTCCATAGAAAAATATGTTATACTGCCGTTTGTCAGATAATTCTGCCAATCGAAGATTTCACCCGATTCATCAAATATATCGGCTTCCATCAGCGTATACAGCTTATTAAGACACGCTTGCGCGGTTTGTTTGTTGCCGGTATCCGTTTCAAGTTTCTCACAAATTTTCTTAAGCGAAGCGTCTCCCGATTCAATTAAGGGTTTTGTGATTTGCTGAATATACCGTTTTTGCGTATCATTCAAATCAAACGCATCGGCAAGAGTGTTGCTGCCTCTCAGCATAGTATCAAATGTTGTTTCCGGCACAAAGTTTCCTTTAACGTTCTTTGAACGCTTCGCAAAGGGAGATAATTTAAGTCTGTCATTACGAACAGAAATAATATTTAATCTGTCTCCTGCCATATTACGAAAGCTCTCACTTGACATATCTTTAGCCAAACTGTTTGCACTGTCTACTATAATAATAGGTATATCTCTTTTTGACAGTTCCCAAATCAGATGCAAAGTCGCATTGCTCTTACCCATTCCGCTTGTTCCGGTAATACCGATGTGATTATTGGCAACTGCGGAATTATTAATGGGAAGCAGCAGCTTTTTGGTATATGCTATATCTGCAATATGTATCGCATAGGTATCATCAATAACATCATCGGATTCCGGAAATAGGATATATGGACAAGGTTCAAAAAAGCTCCTTTTTATGCCTATCCACTCTGAACGGTCTGACTTATCATCACTTGTTTGTACGCTCAAACGCATATAATTACCATTATTACTTCTTAATACGCCACAATCATCCAATATAGAAAGCAACCGTTTTGTTGTGATACTATCCGGAAAATTACTTTGACCCATATTTTTAAATGTTTTATATCTCATATATATTGCGGTTTTATCATATAAAATCAATGATTCATCATCAATAGTCATTCCGGGAGTGTATTTTACCGTATCATTATTTAATACATTGTTTACCAACAGACTACGCAAGTTATTCATAATAATATCCTCACTTATTGTATCATTTGCATTTAAAACAAATTCCTTAATAAAATCAGATGAATGATTTTCGGGAATGAGTTCGTTTATATCAAGTTCGTATAACATAAAGCTTTCTGTCAGAAACTCATATATTGTGCTGAGAACAGCAATTTCTTGACGAGTGGATTCGCCAAAATCATCCGGCAGTTGTTCAAAATGTCTTTCAACGATTTTATGAAATTTATTATCTTTCACATATTTTTCGGCTCGCTCTATAAGATATTTTACAGCAACACCAAATGCAGGAGTATCTATATTACCGTTCCATTCTTCAATGTTAAATTCCCAAATTATATCCGAAGAAACAACTTCCGACATCAAATTTGAGATTACAACACACAGAGATTTAGCCTCAACGGAAACCTGTTTTCCGTTGACATTGATATTCGGTCTCATGTTATTGCAATAAATATCTATCAAATCCTGCACTTTGGAATCCTCCGGGCGACCTTTGAAAATAACAGGCATATCCTTTGCATAAAAAACAGCTTCTTTTATTACTGAACATTTGTTATTTAATCCGATAAAATCTGCATCATCCTTGTTGAATACTTTTATAAAATGCGCTGCCTTTTCTGTAATCTCATCTGCTCCGGATAGATTAATGAGACGCTTTATGTAATACCCTTTTTCCGAAAATACTGAGTATAGAATGCCATAATTCATAAGAATAAACAGCATCAGGCTATTTGCATTTGCATTCTTCTTAATTGTATTGAAAACGGTATGCAGTGCATGATCTGTATTGATTGTTTCGTCAATTAAGAGTATATTGTTTAAATACGGCGACTCTATATCCGGTTTACAATCCATCGGAACGTAATATTTGTATTTATCATCATTCCAACCGTTAAAATAGGGCAAATATTCGGTTTCAACCTTATCAGTAAACACATTAAATCGATCAACAATCAGATTTGCCAGTTTTCTGTCATTCTGTTTACCGGGAGTAGCTAATCCTCCTTCCGCCTTAAGTTTTGTAATCATTGCAGCTTTCCCAAATTCCTTTTCTGATACATATACTATTCTTGTTTCATTTTTATTTGTGGCCGGAGTACAATAAACAGCATATATACATTTGTCTTTATATTGTTCTGCCAAGTCAAATCTTTTAATTTGTATTACTGTACCGAGTAAAGCAATATCTTTTGCTTCCTCCTCAGTGATGGAATCATACTTAACCAAGCAATTAGAGCTTACATTAAACATCATGTTGGCTTCTTTATCAATAGATAACGTTTCGCCATGATCCTCTTTATACTTGGTTTTTAAAGCAGGTGGTTTAGCTACAACATTTATCGTCTGAAATACAGTCGTAGGATTGACACCTGTCTGATATGGGTTTTGATACGCCATCATCTGTTGTTCGTTCGGAGACGCTCCTGTCTGATATGGGTTTTGATACGCCATCATCTGTTGTTCGTCCGGAGACGCTCCTGTCTGATATGGGTTTGGAGCCCCCATCATTTGTTGTCCATTCGGATAATTCATAAAAATCAATCCTTTCGCTTAGTTTATATAGTGCTATGCACATATATAATCATAGCATATAGGAGCATCAATTGATATAGCCGACAACAATTTAAAAAAAACGTTGTTGCCTATTGTATGATTAGAGATTCCTATGCAATATAAAAGGTGGAAGCGATTGCTTCCACCTAAACATTATCTATTCTTTCTCCGGCTCTTTGCTTTTTTCTTCTTCCGACTCCCCTTGTCTTTTTCATGAAATACCTCCTTAGACCATATAGCACCTATGCCTTTGTCTATATTATTTTTTATTTTTTTGTATGTATCATATTCTGAAATAATACTTCTGAAATCTTTCAGATCAGCATTGATTTTATCAATGTTTTTATTAAACTCATCTATGGTTGTAGAGCAAATACAAGATTTAAAATACTCTTTTGCCATATCTATTTCTTTATCATTTAATGTCAAAATTGTTATTTCTTCGCATAAAAAGGATGATAGTTTACAAATTACCGAAGTATATTCTTCCGGCAATGCAGTCATATTAATCATGTTCATAACGCTATATGAATCACATTCTGTCATTTTGTAATCATCAATGTTTTTATCATACGAGTTTCTGTATACATGATATCCGCC
>JAFLUR010000155.1:2494-5748 GCA_022508725.1 Oscillospiraceae bacterium | reverse complement strand
GGTGATTTTATGATTTGCAAATCGTCGTGATAAATACTTGGAAAATCGAGGTGAATACAAATAATGAAATTCAGAAACGAATTAAAACATCATGTGACGGAGTTTGATTTAATAGGAATTCGTCAACGATTACAGCTTATTGCGGAAAGGGATATTCGTGCGGCGGATAACGGCTTATATACGGTAAAAAGTTTGTACTTTGATAATTGTTACGATAAGGCTTTGACGGAAAAAGCTGCCGGATATTCAAAGAGAGAAAAATTCAGGATCAGATATTACAACAATGATACCGGTTTTATCCGTTTGGAAAAAAAGAGTAAAATATCTGGAATGTGTTTGAAAGACAGCTACCCTGTCTCCAAAGAACAAGTTGACAGAATCATAAATTACGATATTTCATGGATGGAATTCTCAGGCGTGGAATTGATAACAGAGCTTTGGGCAAAAATGCAGTATCAATTATTGCGTCCCAAAAGCATAGTTATATATAAAAGAGAGGCGTATATCTATGCTCCGGGGAACGTTCGTGTAACGATTGACTCGGATATATGCGTGGGAAATGATATTACGCAATTTTTCAATAAAAGCAATACGAGCATAAAAGCATTCTCTATGAGTATTTTGGAGGTGAAATGGGATGAATTTTTGCCGCAGATAATAAGAGATGCCGTTCAACTGAGCAATGTGAAATCAAGTAATTTTTCAAAATATACCGCTGCAAGGTTCAACGCTTTTTAATTAAGGGAAGAAAATCAAAACAATTATTTTGATTTGTTGTATAACAAAAATAAAAAAGGGGAATAAAATTATGACAACATTTAAAGATATTTTCAAATCTGATTTTTTAAATTCGACAAATTTAAACACTTTTTCTTTATCGGACACATTGATAGCTCTCGGAATTTCTTTCATATTGGGATTGTTTATTTATTTTGTTTATAAGAAAACCTATAAGGGCGTTATGTACTCGGCGGCTTTCGGGGTTTCATTGCTGGCAATGTCAATGATAACAACGCTGGTTATTTTGGCGGTAACGGCAAATATTGTGCTTTCTCTGGGTATGGTGGGAGCCTTGTCCATTGTAAGATTCAGAACCGCGATCAAAGAGCCGATGGACATAGCGTTTCTTTTTTGGGCTATTGCCGCCGGTATCGTTCTGGGCGCCGGATTGATTCCCCTTGCAATAATCGGTTCGGTAATTATCGGAGTTGTTATTCTTATTTTTTCAAATATAAAATCAATCGGTTCAATTCCTTATATATTGGTAGTAAATTGTGATTACCGTGCAGAACGCTCGGTAAATCAGGTAATAGGATTTGCCGCACATAAATACATATTAAAATCCAAAACCGTAACAAAAAGCGGTTTGGAATTGACTTACGAGATCAGAATAAAAGATAAAGAAGCATATGCCGTAAACAAGCTTATGTCTTTGGAAGGCGTGGTAAATGCTGTTTTGGTGAGCTACAACGGAGAATATATGTCATAATTTTGGAGAAAATAATATGCTGGATTCAAAAAAATTTGAAAAAACAATATTATCGGTTACGATTGTTGCATTAATATTTTCGCTGATTGCAGTATGTTTTCCAAATATGTTTTTTTGGATTTCCGGGGATAAAAGCGGCGAAGAGTATCCGATTAAAATTTTCGGGAGAGATGTTATCAATATAGAAATAACCGCTGACGAAAACGATTGGAATGAAATGCTGCAAAACAAAATGTCCAAACCGTATATTCCGTGTGATCTTAAAATAGACGGACATGAATTTAAAGAGGTGGGATTAAGACCGAAAGGAAACTCAAGTTTAACAAGTATTCAAGGTGACAGAATAAGTTACAGATTGGATTTCGATCATTATATCGATAATCAGACTTGCTACGGATTGGAAAAAATGGTATTAAATAATTTGCAGGCAGACGCTACTTACATGAAGGATTTTATAGCTTATGATTTAATGGAATACGAGGGTGTAAACGCGCCGCTGCATACTTATGCTTTTATAACATTGAACGGTTCGCCTTTCGGCGTTTATCTTGCCGTTGAAGTATATGATGAAGATTATTTATCAAGAGTATATGACGACACGACTATAAAATTATATAACGTAAAAACCTCCGGATTGGATGAGTTTGAAAGTGCGGTTGTCGACCCGGAAAGCGGAACTGTAATCGAATCTCACGGTATTGAAGAGGCGATAGGCATGGGCGGTCCTCCACCTCCGCCGGGCGGACCGGGAGAAATGCCACCGGGTGGTCCCGGAGGAATGCCACCGAGTGGTCCCGGAGGAATGCTGTCGGGCGGACTGGGAGAAATGTTTCCCGGAGACCCTCCGCCTCCGCCGGGAGGAGAGCAAGGCGGCGGAGATTTAGTTTATATTGATGATTCAACAAGCAGCTATACCTCTATTTTTGCAAATACCGTTTCAAAAAACGCGAACGCTAAGGATTTTGCAAAGGTTATTCGCGCTATAAAATATTTGAACAAAGAAAACGTTACCAATGAGGAATTGGAAGAATATTGGGATGTGGACGCCGCTTTAAGATATTTGGCGGTTCATGCTTTTATGGTCAACGGAGACAGCTATACCGGACACATGAAACAAAATTATTATTTGGCGGAAAAAAACGGAAAAATTATAATTCTTCCGTGGGATTATAATTTGTCGTTCGGATCTTTCGGAGGAGGTCCCGGTGGAGGTCCTCCGGGTGCTCCGCAGCGTGATAATAAAGCCGACGGTCCGGGTGTATCGTCGGTCGCCAATGAAACGACCAAAATTATAAATCATGCCATAGATACGCCCACCATTGGCGTAGATATGGAATCAAGACCGCTTGTTTCGGTTTTGTTGAGCAGAAATGAATATAAGGAAAGATATCATCGGTATTTGGATGAATTAACCGAATACGCGTCGGGCGATTTTATCAATAAGCTTGAAACGGTTGAAGACGCGATCTATCCGTATATAGAAAGAGAAACGATTTCTTTTTTTACTCCGGAAGAACAAACAGAAGCTTTCCGGGTGCTGAAAAAATTTTTGCGGCTTCGCTGTCAGAGTATTCAAGGTCAGTTAAAAGGCAATATTCCGTCGGAAACCGATTTACAAACCGGAGCGGATCTAATAACGGCGGATTTCTCTGTTAACGATATGGGAACCATGGGCGGTCCTGGAGGTCCACCGCCGGGAGGAGATATGCAGGGAGGAATGCCGCCTCCGCCGCCGGGAATGCCGGGAGGAGATATGCGGGGAGGA
>JAFLUR010000155.1:0-2394 GCA_022508725.1 Oscillospiraceae bacterium | reverse complement strand
GCCGGGAGGAGATATGCGGGGAGGAATGCCGCCTCCGCCGCCGGGAATGCCGGGAATCCCTCAGAACCGGAATAACAGCCATATTGCAACCGTGATTGCTTTGGCAATTTTATGTATCGCGTTCGTTGGCGTTAAATTGTTTAAAAGAAATTACTAATCGAATGTGGGAGTTGAAAGGCCTATGGAACAGGCTTACGGATATGATTTGGAGCAGTCGAGAATCGAAAAAATCAAAACATTGGGGTTATTGTGTTATAATCTCTATATCGACGGGGTTATTGTGTTTGCTGGAATGAACGAGACGGTCGATTCGATAAGCAACAGTCTTGATTATTTGTTGATGCTGCGGCAAAATAACAGCAATGAGGTTTATTTGAAAACACAAGAGTCAAGCTTAAATGAAAAGCTTGAGAATTTGGGACTCGATTGCTATAATCTCTACGTTGACAGGAAATTGCTCGATAACAGAATACTTACGCTGTGCGCTTCCATATCGGAGCTCAATTTGGAGCTCAATAAGGAAATTACATATACCGGATCTTCCGCGCCGTATGATGATTTCGATCATCCGCATGGTTATCGGGGTTTATATAATTACCGAAACGCCGTAAATTCGGCAGACGAGTATGACAGGACGTCTCATTATAAGCTGAAAATAACCTGTCCGTCCGGTATGGAGCCTATACCCTTCGATTTCAAAAAATGCACGTGCGGTTATAAAAATCGTTCCGATGCAAAATACTGCGCCAGATGCGGTGCAAAATTGTATGTATAGGGAGGAAAAGATATGGTTTTGGATAACATAATGAAAATTTTGTTGTGTGTTTCATTGCTTGTCGGTGCAGTCGAGTGTTTTGCCGGATTTAAAACAATGAAGGCCATGCTTGCGATATGGGGTTTTTTCATCGGCGCGGCATTGGGAGTGGTTGTAGGCGTAATTTCAGGCAGCGTTGCGCCGGGTGTGATATTCGTAATATTGCTCGGAACGGGTCTGGCGATATTGGCTTATAATTTTTACCTTGCCGGAGTTTTTATGGTTATGGCACTTTTTATAACGGCGGCGGTGTATATAATGTGCGAAGATTTTCTTATTTCATTGACATTTGCCGTTTCGGTAGGTATAATATCGCTTTTCTTCGTAAAGCCCGCGGTTATTGTATCGACTTCATTTTCCGGAGCGGGAATAATATTGTCGTCGGCATATTTAATGATGAGTCAAAGGTTAAACGCCAATCCGGTAATCACGGGAGTTTTATGGATGTTTATCGCTTGTGCCGGAGTCGCTTGCCAGTTCATAACGACCAAGAATATGAAGCCCGAAACAAACGGATTGATAAGTCCGGCGCGATCCGAAAATCCGTCAATAATTTTGACCGAAAGAAGGTATCCTGGTATGCAGAAGGCGTATAGGAATTTCTGCATTAAATGCGGCTGCAAATTACTCGATACAAGTGAAAGATGCCCGCAGTGTGGATTTGGATTCAACGATTGAAAAGGAGAAGTATGAATAAAGCTTTGAAAAAGATAACGGTATTTTTCGGTGTTTGCTTTGCGTCTTTTTTGATTTCCGGTACGGCAGGCGCGAGACAGGCATATTATGAAATTCCGAAACCGAAGAATTTTAACCCCAATGTCGCAGTCAATGAGATAGAAACTGCAGTGAACCAAAGCTCTGTTGTCAGCGGCGTCACGGCGGATGACGGAAAAATATATATTGACGGTGAAACGGCAGCCCAGAAAAATCTTGAAGCCGTGACCGAGATCGAAGACTGTTTACGGAGTCTGAACGATAAAGGAATGTATCTTAACCGTAAACCGGTAAACACGGTCACTGTGCGTATTGAGGATGCGGATCTTTCCGATTTTGTCGAAATAGTGATCGATTCCGATAATATGAATAAAATTGCCGATATAAACGATTTGAAAATCGTTCCGGGGAATGATAACGAATACATAGCTTTGAGTAAAGAAAGCATAAATTATATTGCGGATAATTACCGGGAGTTCAGAGTGCAGATCAAAAAGTTGTCGGATACATACACGGTACGGTTTTTGGATAATAATTCCAATATAATCGGCAAATACGGCGTAAATATTAAAATCGCTCTGCCGGCGGAACACAGCGAGCAGACCGTATATTTGTTTGTGAACAACCAGCATGAGAATTGGGGTGGACAATATAATGCCGCCGATCACGCAATAGAATTTATGACAAAATACAGCGGCGAATATAACGTAGCATCGCCCGAAACGGTTATAGACGATATAAATGAGCTTAGCGAATATGAAAAACAGGCAATACGATTTATGGTAATAAGAGGATATTTTGATTTGGACAATAATCGATTTGACCCGCAGTCAATATTGACAAGATACGATTTTGCGGAATCATTG
>JAFLUR010000154.1 GCA_022508725.1 Oscillospiraceae bacterium | reverse complement strand
TATTTCAAGAATTTCGGACTTTGCCGGCGGGAAAATATGCCGAAAAGATGATGATCGGAGGATACCAAACAGACTCTTACCGACAATACCGCGCGGAAATTTTTTATTTTCCGCTCCGCCGTTTCCCTCCGGATCCCGAATAAAACGCGCAAAATACACCATAATAATAAAGACTCGGGACTTTGAACATATTTTTTTGAATTTTTAAAAAAAATTCTTGCATTTTTTGCTAAAGTATATTATAATGTATGAGGACGTGTGTTCTATACGGCTGTTTTTATAAGGAAACACCGAATAAATAAATATCAAAAAATAATTCAGTTGTAATCGGCAGGTCGTAAAACTTCGTTTTACCGGTCACCCATGCAGCCGTGAAAAGCGTATATTTTTTCGTAAATTATTTTTTGATTGCCTTTAAATCGGTGCTGCCATAAGAAAATTTGGGCGATGATAACCGAGTCCCGTGCGATCGAAAACCGTGAACCTTGTCAGGTGGGTGACCAAGCAGCAATAAGCGGACCTTTCGATGTGTTACGGCAAAACTCGGTTTGAGCCTTTATTTGAAATGCATAACGCCTGAGGGCGTTTTTTTAAAATATGACGCGGAAATCGGTTCGGGGAGGTGTGACAATGGCTCATCAGGCAATATACAGAAAGTGGCGTCCCCTCACATTCGAAGATGTGACAGGTCAGACTCACATCACACAAACCCTGAAAAATCAAATAGTTTCCGGAAAAATATCACACGCATATCTTTTCTGCGGAACACGCGGAACGGGAAAAACAAGCGCGGCAAAAATATTTGCCCGTGCCGTAAACTGCACCGAAAACAAAAACGGCAGTCCGTGCAACGAATGCGAAATATGCAAAGGGATAATAAACGGAAGCGTGCTTGATGTTCTCGAAATAGACGCCGCCTCAAACAACGGCGTTGACAATATAAGAGATATAAAGGACGAGATAAATTACCCGCCGTCAACGGCAAAATACCGGGTATATATAATAGATGAGGTTCATATGCTCTCGCCGGGCGCGTTCAACGCTCTTCTGAAAACCCTTGAAGAGCCGCCCGCACATTCGATCTTCATACTCGCGACGACCGAACCGCATAAGGTTCCCGTTACAATACTTTCCCGGTGTCAGCGTTTCGATTTCAGACGTATCGGCGTTTCCGATATTCTCGTAAGAATGAAACAGATCGCCTTTTCGGACGAATACAATATAACCGATGACGCGCTCGCTCTTCTTGCGTCTCTCGCTGACGGCTCGATGCGCGACGGCTTGAGCATAATGGAACGCTGTCTTTCCTCATCGAAAGACACTCTCACCGTTGATGAGATAAACCGAATTCTCGGAATATCTTCAAAAGAGGTCGTGTTCGATACGGTCGATGCGATAACGGAAAAAAATACCGGAGAGATTTTCAAGCTGATAAATTCAGTCATCTCGGACGGCAAAGACATAAATGTATTTATATCGGATGTCATCGAACATCTCCGGGCGCTTCTCGTTTGTAAAATTTCCGACGACGCGGATTTTTCCGGGAGCTGTAATTCCGAACAATCGGCGCGGCTTAAATCACAGGCGGAGAAAATCGCTTTTGAAAAGCTTTCCGCCGCATCCGAGCTCTTATGTTCGGCTCAGGCGGACGCCAAATGGGTAAAATCACCCCGGATAATATACGAAATGGCATTCGTTAAGCTGTGCAGACCCGAACTCGATGATTCTCCATCCGCCATTCTGCACAGAATAAGCGATCTGGACGAGAAAATCGCAAAGGGCATAACGGTAAATCCGGCACCCGGAAAAACCGAAAAAACCGAAAAAACGGAAAAGAAACCGGCAAAGAAAAAATCGCTGCCGTCAAAGCGCGTATTTTCGCCGATACCCGAAAACGAGCTTAACGCGTCTCATCCGTATGCTTCAGCCGCGAAAAAATGGGACAAGGTAATAAAGGAAATCATGAAAAACTCGCCTCACCTTATAACGCCGCTGAGGGATAAGCCCATAACGATCGACAGCGACGGAATCATCATTATGTATGAGGATAAAGACAGGTTTTCAAAGAATATTGCCGATTCGATGATCACACAAATAGAAACGATCGCCGCAAAGGTTCTCGGCGTCGAATTGAAAATAAAAACCGTTTTTAAAAATGATATAGAAGATTTTGCGGTGGATTTTTGGAATCTTCCCGATTCTCCGCATTCTTCGGGCGCCCGGACCGTTTCGGATACCGATGCGGACAGCGATATGAGCGGTGATGTTTTATCGGAGGGCGGAATCCCGCCGGAGCCGATCGATCCGATCGACGAGCTTGCGCAAAGATTTCCCGAAATAGTCGAATTTACCGATGACAGCGAATTTCTCAGCTTTGAGGCGGGAGACGATCCGGAGCAGTCGGTTATGGTAACGGACGAGTAATATCAAATAATATCGGTATGCCGCGGTCATATGCGGTTATATAAAATCAGCTTTTTAATATCCGGATTTTTCCGGCTTAATAAAATAATCAAATTAACAACGGAGGTATTTTTTATGGGTAAATACAAAGGATTTGCCGGTTCCGGCATGAACGCCAACAAAAATGTAAACAACGTTATCCGCCAGGCACAGAAAATGCAGGAGGAAATGGAAAAGGTTCAGGAGGATATGGAAAGCAAGACCGTTGAAGCCACATCGGGCGGCGGAATGGTTACGGTCGTTGCTACGGGCAGCAAGAAAATCGAATCCATCAAGATCAATAAGGAGGCTGTGGACCCCGACGACGTCGAAACTCTCGAGGATCTTGTCCTTGTCGCGGTAAACGATGCCATAGCAAAGGCCGACGATATGATGACAGAGGGAATGAGCGCCATTACGGGCGGTCTTAAAATACCCGGTCTGTTTTGATGATTTTTGAAGGGATATTTTATGTACGCACCGTCTATTGAAAATCTTATCGAACAATTCGAGCAGCTGCCCGGTATAGGGCGCAAAAGCGCCGAGCGTATATCCTTTTATATCCTTGACAGAATGAGCCGGGAATCGGTAAAGAATATGACGGAGGCTATCGTAAATGCGAAACATTCGATAAAATTCTGCTCCGTCTGCCGGAATTTGACCGACTCCGATACCTGCGCGATATGCTCTTCCCAAAAACGCGACCGCTCCGTTATATGTGTTGTCGAGGGTCCAAAGGATGTGTCGGCAATCGAAAAAACAGGCGAATATCACGGATTGTACCATGTTCTGCACGGCGCTCTGTCACCCGCGGACGGTATTTCTCCCGATGATATACACATAAAGGAGCTTCTCGCAAGACTCGATAATTCGGTCAATGAAATAATCATGGCGACAAATCCCACCGTCAACGGGACCGCCACTGCCGTTTATATAGCAAGACTTATCGAACCGCTCGGTATTTCCGTAACGAGAATCGCTCACGGTATTCCGGTAGGCGGAGATCTTGAATATGCGGATGAGATCACATTGCTTAAGGCAATCGAGGGCAGGCATCCCATGCTTTGACACGGGATTTTGAGATATTCGTTTTTAGGAAATCAAAATGCGGCTTACAATATTTGTTCATTTACATTTACCGGAAAATATTTTTCCGTAAAACAAATCGGGTTGTATTTCGGTTTCTTCCGCCACTTGGCAGACTTTTACAAAAACATTATATGCGGCAGACCCGGTCCGGTTCCGCCGCTTTTTTTTAACTTAAAATTTTTATAAACACTTGAATATTTCAATACACTGTGATATAATTAGGGAAACATTTCTTCCGGAAGCATTTTTTAAAGGAAATTCAATTTACGGAAAATATACGTTTTTCCCCGGATGCGCACACGTTTGTGCCGTTTTTCTTCCGCAAATTGTTTTTTGACATTGATTTATTCAGTGTTTCCTTATATAAACAAAAGGAGTTTTTTTATGTTTATTATGATGACTGTCTTTATGTACCTAACCGTCTGTCTTTTCGGATTGGTTATCGGCTCGTTTTTGAACGTGTGCATCTGCCGTATCCCGGAAAAGCAATCCATAAGCTTTCCGCCGTCGCACTGTACCTCGTGCAATCATAAGCTGGGAATATCGGATCTGTTTCCTATTTTCAGCTATCTTTTCCTCGGCGGCAAATGCAGATACTGCAAAGCGAAGATATCGCCCCAATACCCTATCGTGGAATTTCTGAACTGTGCGATCTATGCCGCGCTGTTCTATCGTTTCGGGCTTACAATCTCTTTCTTTCTGTTTGCTCCGCTTTCATCCGTACTTATCGTACTTGCGGGAATAGACATAAAGCATATGCTTCTCCCCGATAAGCTCGTTCTTATCGCTGCTGTTCTGGGAATTATATATCTGCTTATTCCCCAAAGCATTATCGAGCCTTCAAATACGATCGAACTGAACGGCACGACCGTTATCGTATCCTCCGGCGTAATGCCCGCTTTCGGGCACGGACTCGGCATAGTGTCAAACACATACACGGACAGAATATTAAACGCTCTTATCGGCGCTCTGGCGGGAGGCGGGATATTCTGGCTTATAGCCGTTGTAACGCGCGGAAACATGGGCGGAGGAGATATAAAGCTTATGGCGGCTCTCGGAATTTTGTTCGGACTCAAAGGAACGGCTATGGTCTTTCTGCTTGCCTTTGTTATCGGCTCCGTAGTGTCTCTTATAATAGTCCGGGTAAAAAAGGGCGGACGAAAAACGGCGGTTCCCTTCGGACCGTTCATTATCCTCGCAGCCTTTATAACGATATTCTTTTATTCGCCCATTGCGCAAACATACATGAAGCTCGCAGGCTTGAATTATTAAAAGCCTGTTTGGTATCCGTTTTTCCGGCGGCTTAACGGCCCACGATAAGCACGGGAAAATTTCTTTACATTCAATATGTGGGCAGAAAGGATAGGACATCACTATGAGAATGAATAATGAAAAAGGCTTTACATTGGTGGAACTTATTATTGTAATAGGAATACTCTCTGTTCTCACAGCCATTGCAATACCCAATTATTTCAATTATCGTCACCGCGCGTCGATAAGGACGGATATAGCCACCTCCGCAGAGATAATCCGCGCCGCGCGTATCTATACGATCGTGAATGAAGGCAGCGCCGCATCCATAACGGATATTCTCAATGACGGATTTATGAAAGCCAACGAAGACGGTGAGATCTCTATTATCCCTCTGACCTCCGCGGACGCTTTCAACCTCAGCTACAATGAGTCAACCGATCGTTATAACGTCAGCTTTTCCACCGATGTCAAATTGGTCGGTCCGTACGGCGGAAAAGAATATGTGATCACCGAGCACGAAACGCTGCCCGACATAAGCTGACCCGCGTTCCACGAGACAACGGAGCAAACAACCGAATAATAATGTTCGATACCGCATAATGATAAATATACGTTATGCGGTATTTTTTTTCGCAAAAATTCCCGCGGACGGCTTTTCCGGTTTTTCGGCAAACAATACCCGTTTAGGAAACAATATTTGTTTATATGATATTTTTCCTGTTTGAAAATATTTGATATTTTTTAAAAAAATAACTTTAAAGGAATAAAAATTCTAATTTTTGTAATGAAACCATAACTTAAATAAAACAATTATGTAACCACTTTAAAGTAGTTTTAACGGTTTGTTTCGTATTGTTTACATTATGGTTTTACTTATGTAATAGGCTTGACTTTTATAATAAAGATACTCTATAATAGGATTATAAACAATCGGAATGTTTACCAAGCCAAAAGAGATTGCACT
>JAFLUR010000153.1 GCA_022508725.1 Oscillospiraceae bacterium | reverse complement strand
CCGGCAGAAAAATCCACTCAAAAATCTAACGATTGGAGGAATACTAAACATGCTCTTATTTCAATTTTTCGTAAAGAGCCGCTTTTGTGAGATGATGATACGGCCACACATAAAAGATACATAAAATGCCGCATGTAATACCGCCGAGGATATACCACGGAATAAAGCTGAGATCGAGCAGAAACGCTTTTCCTTTATTGCCTTTCATCATCTCTTTGCTTTTCCTAAACGCGTCCGTCTGACTTATATCGGGATTGTCCGCGAGAATATACGGAACCATGAGATATTCATAAGCCTTGATAATGCCCGGGATCAAAAACAGCAAAGACCAAAGAAACAGATATATATCGCGAAACAGCAAGGTTATTGCGTTTCTTTTATAAGCCGTATCATAACCGAAGCCCATGTCCGATATGTTTCCCGTACCTTTCACGGCATTGATCCTAAACTTGTGTACGCCGACTTCAAGCGGATTGAAGATAAGCGCTCTGATAACCGCCGTAACGGCAATTGTCATAAAAATGATCAGTGATGCGATAAGTGTTGCAACAAATGTTACTTCAACACCGTATTTAACTATCAGCTCATTCATATGCTCCTGTAAATCCGCCGAACCGGAACCCACGCCGGTTGTCACACCGAAAATACTCATAAACACAAGCGAAACCGCTATTGCTTTCCAACGATTTCGCCGCAGGGCATCTTTGCCTTTCTTTTTCATATCGGATATTTTCCACATGATAAAATACCTCCTTAAATATTGAATTTCTTATGCCATATTATTGTATCACATATTTTACGGTAAATCAAGCTGTTTGTTTGCGGCGGTGCGGTTCAT
This sequence comes from Oscillospiraceae bacterium, assembly GCA_022508725.1. Lineage (GTDB taxonomy): Bacteria > Bacillota > Clostridia > UBA1381 > UBA1381 > JAFLUR01. The sequence continues at coordinate 4,933 of JAFLUR010000153.1, read as the reverse complement.
ATTAACAAACAACGAAAAAACACCCAATCCGCAGATTGAGTGTATAACGTTCGGATTAAAGGATGGGCGGCGTATCCATCATCTCAGGTACTGCAAAGAGTGTGTCGGGAGCCATTTCCGACCTCAATAATCAATTATCAATATTATTATACTCCGTATTTTATCTTTTGTCAACGGTTTTTTTGACGTTTATAAATTTTTTTTATCAAGCACTTTGAACCAAAAGCTTTTCAAATTCGGAGGTGGGAATAGGCTTTGAGAAATAATATCCCTGAGCCACATCGCAGTTTATGTTATGCAGAAATTCAAGCTGCTCCTGCTCCTCCACACCTTCTGCAACGACATGGATATTGAGCTTTTTCGCAAGCTGAACGACCGTTTCGACAATATCCTTTGCCCGCTTTGAATCGGAAGAATCCGAGAAAAATTCCTTATCGAGCTTAAGAACGTCAACAGGCACCTCTTTAAGCATATTAAGCGAGGAATAACCCGTTCCGAAATCGTCCATCGATACCGTGCAGCCCATCGAATGTATACGATCCAGTATCTTTATAAGGGTAGAGCTGTTTTCGAATATCGCGCTTTCGGTAAACTCAAATTCGATATATTTCGGCGGTATGGCATATTTTTTTATATATTTCTCGTAATAGTCCAGACAATTCGGAGTGTTAAGATGGACGCGTGAGAAATTTATCGATATTGTCACCAGCTGCTTGCCCTGCTCCAGCCATCGGCGCATATTCTTGCAGGTCTGCTCAAATACATAATGATCGAGCTTTATTATGAAATCGCTTTTTTCGAACAGCGGTATGAAATCGCACGGAGGCATAAATCCGTGCTCGTGGTGATTCCATCTCACAAGCGCCTCCGCGCCGGCAAGCGTTGCGTTGTCTATAAAATATTTGGGCTGATAGAATATCTCAAATTCGCCGTTGCGCAGAGAATCATGCATATCATTCTCGATACTTCTTTCACGGAGGATCTCATTGCGGATCTTCTCGTCATAAAACGCATAAGCGGTCTGATGTGTATTCTTCACGCTCTTCAACGCGATCATTGCGCGGTCGATCATCGAGTCTACGGACATTTTCCTGTCCGAGATCTCATATATTCCGACGGAAAAAACAAAATTATATTCATTCTTTGCGGATATATCATAGCAAAGCTCTTCTATACGCTCTTCGAGAGTCGGTTTGTCGGTATATACAAACAGGAATACAAACTTATCGTTTCCCATTCTGCACACAAGCTCGCTGCCGTGAGCGGAGGATGCGTCGGTTATACTGTATATATTTTTCAATATGCGCGTTCCCTCATCATAGCCGTAAAGATCGTTTATATATTTAAACCTGTTTACATCAAGGGTTATTATCGCATAATTCTTATGCTTGGATTTTGCAAGCAGACGTTCCGCGTCTATTTTGAATTTATTGAAGTTTCTGCCCTTTGTTACGGGATCATGGTATGCAAGGTGTTCGAGTTTTCTTCTCGATTCGCGCTGTGTTGACAGCGATAATGCCGCCAGAGCCACAAACAGCAGGAAAAGGGCGGTGCATACGCATATCGTATAACCCAGTATGTAATTGATTTTTGAATATATGATTTTATAGGGTACACTCAGCAGGAGCGCCCATTCCACATCGGACGAGGCGCCGGGGATGCTTGCCTCATCGGTAGATTGATACGATGAAACAAGCGGAGCATAGAAAATATACTGTTTCTCATTTCTCGCGCCGACCAAAGAGAAGCCGGAATTGAGAACGGCGACATTATTCTTTAGTATCTGCATATTTACGGAGTCATCGGGACAAATGTCCGTTATATCCGTTATACCCGAAATGTTTTCGGCGGAGCTTGCAAGTATTTCTCCGGCGGAGGTTGCAAGATAGATGGTTTCGCTGTCGCCCGGTATCGAGCTGTTAAGAATACCGGTATACAGAGCATTGGGAGAAACCGCAAACACAACGCCCAGGACATTGCCGTCGGCGTCCGTTACGGGCGAAGAATAGAGTATGCATATTGCATTGGGGAATTCGTCCGTTCTGAACGGATCCGAGATATAATCCGCACCGCTTGCGGAATGAGTAAAAAACAAATCATGTTTGCAGTCCTTTTCATCACCGGCAGTAAAATACCCGATGCCGTTCATGTCAGCAAATCCCATATATCCGAATTCATATTGTTCGCAGATTTCATTCAGATACTCGAGAGCCGAGTCTTTGTTATTGGGGTCGATGATATTGGCGGCATATTTTACGACATTGCTTTCCGCAATGACTCTGTTCCGGATCGAGTTTGTGGACTGTAACGCCAACTCGTTTATATAGGTCACTTCATCATGCACAAGATGTTCTCTGAGAAAGCCTATGTAGCTTATGAATACCAATACAAGCATTACTGTGACGAAAACCAACAGAGTGCTTAGTATTATGATAGGTTTTTTGTTTTCTCTGCTCATTCTGTCTTTTCATCTCCGGGAGTGTAAATTCTGTACTGATTTTTTCCGTTCTTTTTGGCATGATACATTGCGGCGTCCGCTTTTTTGATAAGATCCTCCGCATTTGTTTCGTGGTCCGGATAATACGCGATACCGATACTCGATTTTATCTTTAGTGTGTCAAGCGAACCGCGTACTATAAAGTCCTTTGAAAGCTTATCAAGCATGGCATCCGCAAATCCCGCGGCGCTTTCCCTGTTGTAAACGTAAGCCAAAAGCTCGTCGCCGCCGTATCTTCCGCCTATGCCGTTTTTGCCGATCGTATCCAATATCGATGTTCCCGTAAATTTAAGAACATCGTCACCGACATCGTGTCCGTAATTATCGTTTATATGCTTGAAATCATCGATATCGAAGAATATTACCGCGCCCTCGGTATGGTTTTCCGAGGCGAACAGCGTATTCAGACGATTTATAAATTCCGCTCTGTTGAAAAGTCCGGTAAGGGAATCCACTCTTGCCTTAATCTCGATATTCTTGGTTTCGTCTATTACCACTATGCTGCCGACGATATGCTCTATATTATCGGTGGCGCCCTTTACGAGAATATCCTTTTTGAGCACCCAATGATAATTGCCGTCATTGAGAAGTACGCGGAATTCAACGCTGCATTGTTTTTCTATGCCGTCATAGCAGTCATGGAGAAGGGTGTTGCGGTATTGTTCATAGATCTGTCTGTCCTCGGTATGAACCGCGTTTGTGAGAGCGCCGAATACCTGCTTTTCGGTGGTTCCGATCCTGTTTCCGAAAAAGCTTTCCCATTTATCTGCCGCCGAATCGACGACATTTTTGGTCAAATCTATATCGTATATAATATCGCTCGAAAATTCAAGTGACAGCTTGTAGCGGTATTCGTTGAACTTGATGTCGAGATACATATAATTCATCTTTTCCGCCATATGCCACAGCGCATCGGAGATCAGGGACAGCTCGTTGCTGTTTTCTATAACGGGGCGGTAGGTCCAATCGCCCGATTCATATGTCTGAATTGTGCGGAACAATTCCTCAAACGGCCCCTGAAAGCTCTTTTTGAAATACAAATACGCAAGAATTATAAGCACCGCAATGATTGCGACATAGCATATTTCCAATATTATAAGTGTGGAAATGCGGGCGACGAGATAACTCGACGGGAACACATAAAGCACGCAGAAATTCAGGTCCTTGTTTTTCAAAAGGACCGCCTCTTTCTGAAATCCCGTAAAGGAGTCGAAATTGAAACGATAGGTTTCCGCCGTGCCCCATGAGCCTATGTTCTGGAATACGGTCGAGATGGAACGCTTTGAAGTTATGCTTAATTCCGAAAGCGGCGTTACATCTCCGTTGTGAGAGAGCACGTTGTTTTTCGAATCGACTATGTACATACCCGAATTGCCGTCAAGCAGAGTTGTTTTCATAAGAGAGGTGATATAACGCATATCGAAGTAATTCACCAAAAAGCCTTTTACCGAATTGTCGTTTGCCATTATGGGTACATAAATGAAGATCACGCTTGCGCTGCCGGTCTCGATAAAATTAAAATCGACCGCGGTTTCTCCGGCGATATCGTTACCGTCATTTTTGAGGATCTCGTCCATAACGGCCTTATTCGGAGCAAAATCACCGATGGGATTTATCGAAAAAACAATATCGCCCGTCGTTGTCAGCAAAACGGAATTATCGACATACGGGTTTTGCGAGATGCTCCGCACGATCTCATGCTGTGCCTCGGGTATCGCATACGGATCGTCCAATGCGTGCGATAAAGCATAATTCAAGCTGTGACTCAGCATTTTTTCGGATGACGAGTCTATGTATTCCGATACGGTTTTTCCGAAATTTTCCACCAAAGAAGTTACGTTGTCGAACTGTGTTTCTTTCGTAGAGATATAATTAAGAGCCGAAATATGCATAAGCATAAAAATGACGGGTATAATTATTACAAAACTGAGAGATAATACAAGTTTTCTTATTAATCCCATAAAACTCCACCTCATACACGGTATATATTAATTTGTTCCCCGGTATCGGAAAACAAAGATCGTAAGCATTTTATTTCGGGCAAAATGAACAAAACATGACGCCGCCGGATGAAAATAACGAAATTACACCCCGGTTTATTCCGGCGGAGCGGCTTTGCCGGGCTGCGGGAGATGCGTCCGCAAGCCTTTGTTTTTGTAGATATTGCCTTATATCTGACGTTCGATATTCAAACTTTATGTATAATTATATCATAACAATATAAAATTGTCTATATTTTTTTCAAAAATAAAACATATTTTTTTAAAAATTTCAATACCGGGGAGGATAAAAAATAAAATACATAACCATAATACGGAGTTATGTATTTTATGTTCCCGGATACCGCGATTTTTTAATTTAAGAAAATAAAAAAATCCGATTAATGTTATGTTATAATTGATGTGTGACAAAAAGAAAGAGAATAGTTCCCAAATA
>JAFLUR010000152.1 GCA_022508725.1 Oscillospiraceae bacterium | reverse complement strand
CTCTTTTTTGAATCTGTCCTCAATTCGTTTCTTCCAGTTTTTATCAATCGGAGCCGCACCGGAGCTTCGCGCATACGAAATCGCCTCGCTCATTACCTCGTAATTTAAACTCGTACCCACTCCGTCGCTTTTGTAATCAACGGTAAAATCCCGGTCAATGCCGATTTTCGCACCCATCTCCGCCGAGTCGATATTAGCGCCGAGGAACAGGAATTCCCAACCGTACTTTGATTTCTGCCGCTCGATCATTGTCTTTACCTTATCGTAGCCGTAACGGCAGCTTGCGTTTTCCATGCCGTCTGTCGTTATTATAAACAGCGTCTTTTCCGGCACGTCTTCCTCGCGGGCATATTTGTGTACATTCCCGATGTGATGCAACGCACCGCCGACTGCATCAAGGAGTGCAGTGCATCCGCGAACGTAATATTCACGCTCGGTAATGTCCGCCACTTCCTTTATGGGAACACGATCATGAATTACGGTGATTTCATTGTCGAACAGCACCGTTGAAATAAGCGCCTCGCCCGTTTCGTTCCTCTGCTTTGCAAGCATGGAATTGTATCCGCCGATAGTGTCCTTTTCAAGTCCGCCCATAGAGCCGCTTCTGTCAAGAATAAATACGATTTCCGTCAGGTTCTTTTTCATTTTGAATTACCTCTCTTTCATTTGATGTCTTAATTATACATCATCCGAAAGGGGGACGGGTCGCCCGGTATGCGACATTTTAAATTCCCATCAAAATTAAATTCCAATCATATCAAACACCGATCAAAGGCTGATCAAACGCGAACAGCGTTTCATTTATTTCAAAAATATTGTAATTTCCATGAATAATAAAATACTCGATTATTATATCGAATTTGCTGCTCCGGGTAAGAGCGTATCCGGCTCTGCCGATCAGATCGCGTGTCCCGTCCATATCCAGTCCGAGAGCCAATGCGAACGCAACAGCCGTTACCTTGCTCGGCTTGTATTGACGGTTGTTGCGTATTTTTGAAAACAGCTTTCTGTCAACATTCGCTTTTTTATACACCTGCGCGTCTGTCATTCCGCTTTTGTCGATAAGCATAAGCAAATATTCCGAAAAGGACGCATCCATATTTTTGATCATATCATCTATGCTCGCCGCCGGCGCACTCATTTCCGCCTGAATCATCCGACCGTACGGCATAGGTGCCGATTGACAGTCAATATCCTCTTGTGCCGCTTTCTCAAAACCAAACACAAGGCGTGCATCCGGTTTGATCAGATTTTCCTCAATATATTCCGCAACGTCCGAAAACAACCCGGAGCTTATCTCGAATGATTTTTTATCGTATACGACAAGATATATGTCTGTTTCGTTATCTTCAAGGAAATCCGTAATTGCTCCGGTCGCAACACGCAATGCTTCGGCTTTCGGATAACCGTAAATTCCGGAAGAAATCAGCGGAAACGCGATGGACTTTATCCGCTTGCTTTTTGCAAGCTCAAGACTTGATCTGTAGCAGGAATACAGCAGCTTTTCCTCGCCGTACATTCCGCCGCGGTAAACCGGTCCCGGCGTATGGATTATGTACTTTGCCGGAAGATTGTATCCCTTTGTAATAACGGCATCTCCCGTATTGCAATGCCCTATCTTACTGCACTCAGACGCTAATTTATCATAACCCGCCGCCTCAAAAATCGCTCCGCATACTCCGCCGCCCGGCGCAAGTGATGTGTTTGCGGCATTGACGATGGCGTCAACCTGCATTTTTGTTATATCGTTTCGCACTATTTTAAATGGCATGGTATTCCCCTCCCGATTTACGTTTGATATAAATTTATTATTGATATAATTATACAATATTTTTCGGTAATTATCAAGCCTGCCGGTCGGAAACATAAAAAAGCTTCCGGCAGACCGCCCGAATCTGCCGAAAGCATTCAAAATCACATTTTTATATTACCGCAATGCTCTTTTATATTTCTTTCATTTCGCCTATCGACGGACATCACCGAGTTGCGCAAGCAGCGCCGGCCGGCGAATACCCGTCTTTAAAACAATTATTCATAATCAACCACGTTGACCCATCTTTCGAGGAATTCTTTCTCCTCCGGATTGTTTTTCACAAGCTGCGACGCCGCGACAATCGGCAGCCATGACTGAACGTACTGCAAAGCCGTATCAGATTTTTTGCAGAACAATCTGATATACTTTTCCGCAAGCTCATCTTTTTTCGCCAGTTTAAACAGCAAATACGTTCTTGCCGCATCCTCGGACGCATTGCCCTGAGTCGCGTGCGACCAATCGAGAACATACGGCGTACCGCCTGCCGTTATTATCACGTTTGACGGATTATAATCGCCATGGCAGACTTTTTTGTGTTTCTTCATTCCGTTAAGCCTTGTGTGAAGCTCATATCGCGTCGTTGCGTCAAGATTGCTCTGCGAAATTTTTCTGTCCATTTTATCGTGAATTTTTGTCAGCATCGGGCAGGACTTATTCTGAATTTCAATCTGCGTATCAACGAACAACTCGAGGTATTCATCCTCTTTATCGGGATTTTTCTCCATAAGAGACGCAAGCGTTTCGCCCTCGACAAAGTCCGTTATGATCGCCCACTTGCCGTCGATCTTCGTAACCTCGCGGATTTTCGGGATATTCAAGCCTGTTTCTTCGATACGCGCGGTATTCAGCGCCTCGTTTAAAACATCGGCTGTATTGTAATTCTCGTTAAAAACCTTAATCGCCGCATCGCCGTCGCGATAAATCGTTTTGTCCGCGCGTGTTGCTATAACATTGTCTAAATTCATATCAATTCTCCTTTCCGTAATATACGCTCTTATATATTTCTTTCATTTCTCTTATCAGCGGATAGCGCGGATTTGCGCCGGTACACTGATCGTCGAATGCCATTTCGGTCATTTCATCAAGCGTTTCAAGGAACTCAGCCTCATCTATGCCGTAATCACGGATCGCTTTCTTTATTCCGACCGCAGCCTTTAATTCCTCTATCTTGGCGATAAGCTTTTCAAGCTTTTCCTCATCCGTATTGCCGCCCAGACGCAGGAAATCGGCGATTTCGGCATATCTTGCAAGCGCATGCGGATGATCATACTGCGGGAATGTTCCCATTTTTTCCGGTGCTTCCGCCGCATTGTAACACATAACTTCCGTGATCAGCAGAGCGTTTGCCACACCGTGCGGCAGATGATGGAATGCGCCGAGCTTATGCGCAAGTGAGTGACATATTCCCAAGAACGCATTTGCAAACGCCATACCCGCCATACATGACGCGTGCGCCATTTTTTCGCGGGCTTTCGGATTTGACGCACCCTCATTATAAGCCGCGGGCAGATAATCAAATATGGTCTGAATTGCCTTTAACGCAATACCGTCGGTAAATTCGGTAGCCATTACCGACACATACGCCTCCAAAGCGTGTGTCAACGCATCGATACCCGATGCGGATGTCAAGCCTTTAGGCATATTCATCATCAAATCGGCGTCCACGATAGCCATATCCGGCATAAGCTCGTAATCCGCGAGCGGATATTTTATTCCGGTTTTTTCATCTGTAATAACCGCAAACGGCGTAACCTCCGAGCCGGTTCCGGCAGAAGTCGGAACCGCGATAAAGGATGCCTTATCGCCCATATGCGGGAATGTGTATACACGCTTTCTGATGTCGATAAAACGCATTGCCATATCCATAAAATCAACTTCCGGATGCTCATACAGTACCCACATTATCTTTCCGGCATCCATAGCCGAACCTCCGCCGAGTGCAATAATCACATCCGGCTCAAATGCACGCATAGCCTCCGCGCCTTCCTGTGCGGACGCAAGCGACGGGTCCGGAGCGACATTGAAGAATGTCGTATGAGTTATTCCCATTTCATCAAGCTTATCGGTAACGGCTTTTGAATACCCGTTCTTATACAGGAATTCGTCCGTTACGATAAACGCTTTCTTCTTGTTCATAACGCTTTTGAGCTCATCAAGCGCTACCGGCAGACAACCTTTCTTTATATATACCTTTTCAGGCGCTCTGAACCACAGCATATTTTCTCTCCTCTCCGCAACGGTCTTTATGTTTAAAAGATGCTTTACTCCGACATTTTCCGATACCGAATTGCCGCCCCATGAGCCGCATCCGAGTGTCAAAGACGGTTCAAGCCTAAAGTTATACAAATCGCCTATTCCGCCGTGTGATGAAGGTGTATTTATGAGTATGCGGCAGGTTTTCATTCTCTCACCGAACTTTGCGAGCTTTTCTTTCTCGGTCACGGCATTGAGATATACCGATGAAGTATGACCGTATCCGCCGTCTTTAACAAGACTGTCGGCTTTATCAAGCGCGTCGTCAAAGCTCTCCGACTTATACATCGCAAGTATCGGAGATAATTTCTCGTGCGCGAATTCCTCGCTCATATCGACGCTTTCGACTTCGCCTATGATAACACGCGTCGATTCCGGGATTTTAATTCCGGCCAATTCCGCGATGGTAACCGGTTTTTGTCCGACTATTTTGGCATTAAGCGCGCCGTTTACGATAATGGTTTTGCGTACCTTTTCGATTTGACTGTCGTTTAAGAAACAGCAGCCGCGATATTCAAATTCCTTTTTAACTTTATCGTAGATCGATTTATCGACGATAACGCTCTGCTCCGATGCGCATATCATGCCGTTATCAAAGGTTTTCGAGTGGATTATCGAGTTCACCGCAAGCTTGATATCCGCGCTTGCATCGATAATTGCGGGAGTGTTTCCGGCTCCGACGCCGAGCGCGGGCTTACCTGACGAATACGCCGCCTTAACCATGCCCGGACCGCCTGTTGCGAGAATACAATCCGCCTCACGCATAATGAAATTCGTCATTTCAAGCGAGGGAATATCTATCCAACCGATAATATTTTCGGGAGCGCCGGCTTTTACCGCCGCCTCAAGCACGATCTTTGCCGCCTCTATAGTGCATTTTCCGGCTCTCGGGTGCGGACTGATAACAATTCCGTTACGGGTTTTCAACGCGATAAGCGCCTTGAAAATTGCCGTTGAGGTCGGGTTTGTCGTCGGTATTACCGCCGCAAGCACGCCTATGGGATCGGCAATTTTCTTTATTCCGAACGCCGCATCCTCCTCGATAACGCCGCAGGTTTTAACATCCTTGAATTTATTGTAAATATACTCCGCAGCATAGTTGTTTTTTATGACCTTATCCTCAACAACGCCCATACCCGTTTCTTTCACCGCCATTTTTGCAAGCGGGACTCTCGCTTGATTTGCCGCGGTTGCCGCCGCTTTGAAAATAGCATCGACCCGGTCCTGAGTGTATGTCGCAAATTTACGCTGTGCCTCCCTAACCTCGGCAAGACGTTTTTCAAGCGTTTCCACGCTGTCAACCAAATAATTTCCCATGTTTACCAAATCCTTTCTTGAATTATTTTGCCGGTTCAATGCTTCAAGCCGGCAAATCGTTATATTGATAAATTTTTAACAATATAACAGGGCAAAATACCTTACACTTTTTATTGATTGTTCAGCGGCATATTGTTTTTCTCAATATCCTTATCATAGCATATCCGTTTTACGTTTACAAATACCTTAAAGACATAATTTTTACCGCTTTGTCATTTTTTTCACAACATTTATTATAGCATATCTTTATAAATTTGTAAATACCCCAAATAAATATTTTTTATGGTTTTGACATTTTTTCGTAACACATCAAGCGGTGTCGCATTACGGCATGACAAAGCTCTTGAAACCGGGCTTTTAAAGCTTGATTTCAAGAGTTATTATTGATGCTCCAATTAAATCTTGAAGAATTATGCGACGAACAAACTGCGAA
>JAFLUR010000151.1 GCA_022508725.1 Oscillospiraceae bacterium | reverse complement strand
TATGCCAAAAACAAGAAAAGTGAAGAAGATAAAAGCAACGAAACATAATCTCTGAGATAAATTCCGATTTATGCGAGTAACCGAATAATAAACCAAGTCCGAAGCAGTCATATCAAACTGCTTTGGGCTTTACTTCTTTATGAACGTACTTCTTTAGTGTGTCCTTTATTTTTTATAAAATCGTCTTTTCGGATATGTTAAGAGCGTGAGCAAAACCGAAAATTTACACATCATTATATATTTTATATAATTTATTTCATTATTTTTCTATTTTATTGTTGAAATTATCGAATGTATGTGTTATAATATTCCTGTATAGGTTTGTATTTAGGGGAATATTGCAATTTCGTTAAATAAAACATAAAACCATTATGAAAGGATGATCTATTCTTATGAAGAAAAAAATCAGTATTATCGCCTGCCTTACGGCCGCTGTTCTTGCTTTGGCATCATGCGGCGGAGACCAAACGGCAAATAACGGCGGAAACAACGACGGCAGTAAACAAACCACGCTCCGTATAGCTTGGTGGGGCGGTCAGCCGAGAAATGAGGGTACAATATCCGTTATAGATATGTACAAAGCCAAAAATTCCGACATAAATGTGGAAACGGAGTACAGCGCATGGGACGGATACTGGGATAAGATGGCTACACAGATGGCCGCAAAAAATCTTCCCGATATTATGCAGCAGGACTATGCTTATCTCGGTCAGTGGATAGAAAAAAATCAGCTTTCGGATCTTACCGAATTTGTTGATGCCAAAACAATAGATCTCTCAAATATAGGTGAGAACTTTATCGGCGGAAATATCAACGGCGGAATTTACGGTATCAGCCTCGGAACCAACGCGCTCGCAATGGTATATAATGCAGACTGCTACAAAGCGGCGGGAATCCCCGAGCCGACTCCGGAATATACATGGTCACAGTTTATGTCGGACGCCGAAAAAATAAAAGCCGCCGGCTTTGATACTGAGCTTATTATACGCAACGACCCCAAATTTGCGGTGGAACAAATGGTAAGAGAGCAAGGCAAAACATTCTATAACGCGGACGGAACCGCTCTCGGATTTGACGATCCAAAAATGGTTGAGGATGCTCTTACGATCCAGAGCGATCTTATAAAGAAAAACCTTTCGGTCGATAAGGACATTTCTTATTCGGTTCAGAACGTTGAAGAAAGCCTTCTTCTCTCAAAAAAGGTTTGGAACGAGATTACTTGGAGCAACTTGTTTGTACCTGTAAACGATCTTGCCAATGAACAGGGCTTCGGTTTCTCTCTTGCAATTCCCCCGAGAGTTGACGGCGCTGCGGAATCGGGCGTATATCTTAAACCGTCGATGTTGTTCTCCGTAACGGCATCATCGCAGAATAAAGAAGAATCCGCTAAATTTATCAATTATTTTATAAACGATATAGAAGCGAACAAGGTTCTCTCCGGCGAAAGAGGCGTTCCCGTTTCAAGCGCGGTTCGTGATGCGCTCAGAGCCGATCTTACCGATTCAAACAAAAAGGTTTACGACTATATCGATTTGGTCGGAGAACACGGCACTCAAATTGATCCCCCGGAACCCGAGGGCAGCAAGGAAATTTCGGCTACGTTAAAGACAATTTTCCAGGAGATTGTTTACGGAACAAAAACGCCCAAAGACGGCGCCGCCGAATTCATGCAGAAAGCAAATGAAATTCTTGCCGAAAATAAATAATGTTAAAATCGTCACCCCGGTTTCGGGGTGGCGTTTCATTAAACAGAAAGGTCGTGACATTTTTGAATGAAAAAGATACCGTAAAAAAATCGGCATTGGACAAATTTTTTCAAAAAGACGCTGTTTCGGGATACGTCTTTATAATGCCGTGGCTTCTGGGATTTTTGCTGTTTACTCTTATTCCGTTTGTAGCGTCGTTCTGGTTTTCGTTTACAAAATATGATCTATTCTCAAGTCCGAAGTTTATCGGACTGAACAACTACATTAAAATGTTTACAAATGATGGGCTTTTTGTCAAGTCGCTTAAAGTTACATTTTTGTATGCGTTTGCGTCGGTACCTCTCAGACTTATATTTGCTCTGTTTGTCGCGATTCTGCTCAACAGAAAATCCAAATTGTCCGGCTTGTACCGCACACTTTTTTATCTTCCGTCCATCATCGGCGGAAGTGTGGCGGTCGCCGTTATGTGGCGTATGCTGTTTCTCAAAGAGGGCGGCGTATTCAACGCTATTCTCGGGAAATTGGGACTGCCCGATAATATAAGCTGGCTTACCAATACAAAAACAGCTATATGGATCCTTGTTCTGCTTGCCGTTTGGCAGTTCGGATCGTCTATGCTTATATTCCTTGCGGGTCTGAAACAGATACCTGAGCATTATTACGAAGCCGCAAGAGTTGACGGTGCGGGACACGCGGTGCAGTTCTTTAAGATCACTCTGCCCATGCTTACTCCCGTAATATTCTTCAATCTTGTTAATCAGCTTATCAGCGGATTTATCGCATTTACGCAGTCGGTTATTATCACAAAGAGCGGCGAACCGCTGAATACCACTCTGTTCTATGCGGTTTATCTGTATCGCTGCTCATTCGGTGATTATAAAATGGGATACGGCTCGGCTCTTGCGTGGGTATTGCTGTTTATTATAGCGGCATTTACAGCTATCATATTTAAGTCATCCGATTCATGGGTATATTATGAATCAAAAGAACAATAAAGGAGGATCGCAGTTATGGATAATGAAACAAAAAAAGAAAAAAAAACCAAGAAAATTTCCAAAACCCGACTCCGAAATATCACAGGCACGGTTGTTTATCATATATTTATGATATTGTTCGGTTTACTCATGCTTTATCCGGTAATATGGATGGTTTTAAGCTCGTTTAAAAACACACGCGAGGTAATGACTGTTCCCACACGACTGTTTTCCGATCATTTGTATTTTATAAACTACGCAAACGGATGGCGCGGCGTCGGAAACGTCTCTTTCGGCGTTTTCTTTAAAAACTCGTTCATTATATCCGGTATAGGTACTATAGGAACGGTGATCTCATCCGCGCTGGTCGCATACGGATTTTCAAGAATAAAGTTCCCTCTGAAAAGATTCTGGTTCACCTGTATGCTGCTTACGATGATGCTGCCGTATCAGATAATAATGGTTCCTCAGTTTGTTATATTCGATAAATTGAACTGGACGAATTCACCCCTGCCTCTTATAGTCCCCGCATTCGGCGGAGGCGCATTCTTTATATTTCTTATAATGCAGTTTATAAGCGGTATTCCGGGTGAGCTTGATCAGGCTGCAAAAATTGACGGCTGCGGAAGATACGGAATATTTTTCCGTGTTATTCTTCCTCTTATCAAGCCCGCTGTATTTACTGCGGCGATATTCTCTTTCTATTGGAAATGGGACGATTTTCTTGGTCCGCTTTTGTACCTTAACAGTCCTCAGCAATATACGGTTTCACTTGCACTTAAAATGTTCTCGGATCCCGACAGCATCCCGGACTGGGGCGCTATGTTTGCTATGAGTACATTATCTTTGCTGCCGATATTTATTATATTTTTGACCTGTCAAAGGTATCTTGTTGAGGGTATAAGCACCACCGGTCTTAAAGGATAAAAATAAAAATCTCCTCCGGATTTTTCGGGGGAGATTTTATTTTTCCGACTGCCATTGTTATTTTTCACCCTTGTACTCCTCCAACCGCTTCAAGCATTGCTTCATGAATTTTGCCGTTTCCTCAATTACGGGAATTGTAACCGCATTTCCGAATTGCTTATATTGCTGCGCTTTGCCTATGCCTTCGGGAAACGAGAATGTGTCCTTTCCGTTTTTGTCTTTAAATCCGTAATTGATAAAGCCCTGCAATTTTCCCCATTCGCGAGGTGTCATAACCCGAACACCTTTATCATTCAGAGGCGTCTTTCTTGATGAAAGCTTCATACCGGCAATACCCTCGCGCATATCCGTAACGAGATTTCTTTCCTTTCCGGAGCCGCCGGTCGCCAACAGCGCGTTTGATACGGGATTTTCGATTTCCGGCAGATTAACTATTCTGTATCCGAATCCGTTTCCCTTTGATTCATGCCTTGCTTTATGCCTTTCCAATGTTTCCAGATAACCGGACGCCAAGAAAAACTCCGGCTCCGCATTCATTTCAAGCAGATCGTTCAGATCCTCGTAAATCTTTTCTTCTCGTTTTTCCGGAAGCACATCGGGCAGATCGTCAACCCAATCTCCCCAAAATTCCCGGTTAAATCCCATAATATAAACGCGAGGTCTGTTCTGCGGCACTCCGAAATTCCTTGAATTTCTGATAAAAGTCTTTGCGTTGTATTCGATTTTTCCGTTTTTATTCTTTACTCCGATAACCTTATAATTCAGCTCGGTCACAAGCGTGTTGATTATCGTATCAAAGGTTTCTCCCTTGTTGTGAGTGATAAGATTATCAACATTTTCAAGCATAAAGGCTTTGGGTCTTGTCCTTTTGATTATATCCGCAATATCAAAAAACAGCGTTCCTCTTGTTTTGTCGTGAAATCCCAGCTGCTTACCCGCCCTGCTGAATGCCTGACAGGGAAATCCCGCCAGCAAAATATCATATCCGGTTTTTTCAACCTTTTGCTTGAATTCCTCCGTTGTTATATCATTTTCCGGATCATCACCGTATAAATGCCGGTATGTCATACAAGCGTATTTGTCTATCTCGGCGGACAATACATTTTCAAACCCCTCCGCCAATTCAAATCCCCGCCGTATTCCGCCGATACCGGCACATAAATCGATCATTTTATAAGACATATTTATTCTCCTCTTACCGCCTTTTCTATTGTATCGGCACAGCCGCCGACATTCTTTTTGATTTCATTGCCCCAAAACCGCAATACCGTCCATCCCTGCTTTTGCAGTTCTTCGGTCACTTCTGTATCCCTTTGCATATTTCTTTCGATTTTGGGTATCCAGAATTCTTGATGTGACTTGAAATCCTTTTTTCGCTCTTCCCAATTATATCCGTGCCAAAATTCACTGTCGCAAAATACCGCCACTTTTTTACCCTTGAATACCAAGTCCGGTTTACCGAATATATTTTTCACGTTTTTTTGATAACGCAGTCCCCTGCCCCACAGCTCCTTACGCAATGCTATTTCTATGGCTGAATCCTTGTTTTTTACAGCCTGCATATTTTTTCTTCTTTGTTCAGGTGTATGTTTATCCATTGTATTCTCCTCAAATATTATAATGTAAGAAAATATTCTTCATTAATTTCATAATCTTTAATTTCTTTTACACCTATCTCCAACTCTGCAAGCATTGTAATGAACTTTTCACCGTCTATCAAGTCAATATGTTTTTTACCGGCTGTACCTGCTTCTTCTAATGCTGCCTTTGAAAATGTACCCGTTGTTATAAATACACCTTTTTCTATATCTGTTGTTAAAGACCCTCTGAAATCTCTTATTTCCGGAGCTCCTACCTTTCCTTGATATCTTTTGCATTGAAATGCAATATTGAAACTCATTATTCCGTTTAACTTTAGTTTTCCGGTGCCGTCAATTCCGCCATCGCCTGATTTTTTTGTTATCACAACATCATCAAATCCACTTTCTCTAAGCAGTCTTTGACATAATTTTTCAAATGAATACGGATTCATCTTGGTAATTATTTCATATAATTTTTTTCTCCACAGCTTTATTTCATCAGGAATCTCTATTCCGATTTCTTCTAATTCATTTGTGTTTAACTCGTCCTCTATACTTACTGTATTCTCAACCTTATTAACGGATTTTTTACAAAACTTTTCAATATATTTTCCATCTACTTTATCTTTCCGGGCTAATTCCGG
>JAFLUR010000150.1 GCA_022508725.1 Oscillospiraceae bacterium | reverse complement strand
CTGCCCAGACCTATACCGGCAAATTCCCGGTATAGGACACGACCGCTGCCGACGGCTGTATTGTTGATGTCGGATATCGTATGATATCCCGTTATTCCGACCTTTCTTCAGCCTCATTTTAACATCTTGATTTTAAGCTTGTCTGCTTTTCCGTACTTTCTGAAAGTTGTGATTCCGTTTTGTGAAATTGTATCCCATCCTTCCGATGCGGTTTGAGCATTTCCCGCAACACTGACCTCCATCATACCTTCATCGAGAAAATCTATCCGTGCGCTGTCATTATTGGTTACTATTTTCGCCGGCAGATTTAATGAAACAAGTTTTATCCCGTTCGAAATTTCATCAAGAGACAGTTCGGCGGGTTTGTCCAGAGAAACGTATACACAGTTATTTTTCACATAGCTTACGCTTGCTTTTACGTCGAATGTCTCCGCCGAAACACCCGTCGGGAACACCACCTTAACTCCGACGGAATTCTGATAATTCTTATCATAAAGCGGAATGTCCTCATTCCTTGTATTCGCGTCAAGCTTAAGAGAATTTCCTTCCCATTTTGCTTTCACGGTCGTGTTGTATGCGGCAACAGTCGCTTTTGCAAGCTGATTTTCCTGCATGAATATGTATCCCTCGGCGCGTACCGATTCATCTACGGAGCGCACTTTATTTTCCGCATCCTCGACATTGCGATAAATATAATCGCAATGCTCGTAAAGCAGCATCGGAACCTCGTACTTTAATGAAATTTGCGCAAATTCCTGTATTCCGTTCGGCAAATTGGACGGCCAGAGCATAAGCATGCCGTTTTCAAGATAAAACGGGATTAACAGCGTGTTTTCCGCGCTGCGTTCGGGAACCGCAGAGCTGTTCGGTGACTTTGAACCGTCATTCCATAACAGCCCCGCCTCGTATTCCGTGCGGTATGTTCCGTCATAACCGCTCATATTATCGTAATTTAAATTATATCCGCGTTTACTTGTATGCCATGTGTGCTGATTTACACCGATGCCGTCAAACCGGAGCGCGTATTTTTCAAAAGCCGCTTTACCGTATTCAAGCTCGCGCCTGTCATGCTCCAAATCCGCGTATTCATGCGATAATTCATGTACACCTATGTAAATTCCGCGTTCCTTGAAGCCGTCAAGCGTCGCCTGCAGCCTTTCGGTGTATGGGAAATACTTGCTGTCTATGGGTACAGCCATTCCGTATTCGAGAGAGCCGGAAATTAAATCGAGAGTTCCGTCATGATCTATATCGTAAAACCTCGGCACACAGTTATTGCCGAACTTTAGATGGCAATTCCCTTTGTAATTTGTCTCAACTCCGTCAATGTATCCGCTCATTACATAATTTTCGTCATATTGTGCAATGTATCCGTCAAATGTTCCGGCATAAAGCTCGTTGACGCCGTTGCCGTCCGCGTCTGCGATACACGGTGCACACCATTTCTGCCCGCTGTTAATCGTTTTATAATCATCGAATTTCACACCGTGACTGCCTGTCGAGCCGTAATAAATTCTCATTTTACCATCGCGCGATCCCACAGCCATATCCACTGTACCGTCGCCGTTTAGATCACCTGTCGCAGGCATGGCATCCGTAAGTCCTGTTTTAACGACGATACCCATATCCTCAAGAACCATTCCCCCAACGAATTTAAAGCATCTGATCGTTCCGTCACCGCTGCCGCAGATTATCTCATCCGCTCCGTCAAGGTCGATATCTATGAGTGCGGGGGCGGAATATCCGTCCGTAAATGTCTGATTTCCGTCGGAGTCGGTGAACATTACCGCGGTTGTGAATTCGTAATTTTCCCCCATGCCTATTCCCTTGTAATAGTATAGCTTTCCGTCGGCGCTGCCGCAGATCAAATCCATGTTTCCGTCACGGTCTAAGTCAATCGGACACGGATATGCGCGTTTTGTGTAGTCGGCGTTGTCCTCAAAATAGCTTATGGTGTTATCATAGTAATCAAGCGAGAGCCATTTTCCCGATGTTACAAAATGCGTTCCCGATGAATATGCGTTTTCATAGGGATCCATCGCGTACCGTCCGTCTTTGCAAAGGGCATATGTAACGCTTTCCGCGCGTCTGAACCACACATAAGGATTTCTGACAAGACTGAATGACGGAACTTGACCGTAGCTTCTCAAAAGTTCCTCAAACATTTCTGCCGAGCCGTGTTCAATGCCGGTAATATCCTCGTAGTGACATTCCCATGACACAGCCGGTCTTGCGTAGTTACCGATCACGCGCTCGACGGCATAGCCGTATTTTTCAAGCGAAACAAGCTCCGCAAAGTAATCGCGCAGCAATTTATTCGCTCCGATTGTGGATGCTGCCATCGGCTCTCCGTAATTATCCGGTGACAGATTACCCACGGAAAACACGTTCGGCAAAAGCGGATTGGTGAAAAATACGCGTCCTTTACCGTATCGATTCATCGTATAAATGCCTAAGCCATCCTTTACGGAATAACACTCGGCGGTTGACGGAACAATTCCGACTCCGTAATCCATGCCGGACAGCTCATCGTAATTTACATAATTCTGATATAATCTGCAAAAATCCTTGATAAGCGACTGCATTTTGTACATTATATCCGAGCTTGCCGGCGGATACTCCATTTCGTCGGGACATGACTTGAGCGGAACAAATTTCGATGCGCCGATGAAATCGTAATCGAAAAGCGAATATGTTTCATTGTCAAGGAAAACACTGCCGCCTTTTTGCACATATTCCTGAAGTGCCGCCGCGTCAAAGCTGCCGGACTCCGCCACGCTTTTATCGACATATATTATTTCAAAATCCGAGAGCCTGTCGGTTTCCGATGCGTCGATTATATCGGCTTCCAGTGTCGCAACAGTGGAGCCGCACAGTAGATCATACGCATTTTTTGCCGTTACGCTCTCATCCGCCGCGATTATCGCAGCCCTGAGAGAGTCGGGATTTGTAAGCTCCGAGCTTCCGCATACAAGCGATACAAAGAACATGATAATCGTCAATATCAGCACTTTCATATGCACATCTCCTTATTAAAATGCTTCGTAGATAAAGCTTCCGTTGCCGGTAAAAAAAATACAAACAAGAACGAACATTATAAGATAAACCAGAAATACACCGATGTGTTTCAATATTTTCATCATATTCCCCCATCATAACCATTGATCTATCATTTCCGTAAATTTGGGAGCTCCTACGTCATAATTAAGGTGTCCCGTGTCAAAAAAATATTCTGCGGGCAGGGCTGCTTCCAAATCCAGCAGTTCAATTCCGTAATTATCAAGTATTTCCCGTGCCCGGGCATGAACCTTTATCGTCAGCTCAGGTACCTCGCATTTTGGATTATGCGGCATCCACACCGCTCTTACTCGTATTCCTCTTGCGGAACAGAAACGAACAACATCATCCAAAGCCGCTATGTTTTTTTCGAATTTCTCAATCGGCAGATTATAAAGCTCTCGCTCATATCGCGCCATACTGTCAGCCAGAGCGCTGTCGGAGAGAGCGCCGTGATAGACATTTTTCTCTTGCGGAAGATATGTAAACGGCATGGGATTTTCGCCGCGAAGCAGATTGTCAAATCCGCGTGTTATAATCGGATAAAATCTGTCGCGTTCAAAATACGCATACGGCTCATAAATCTTTTTATGCCATATATAGGTCGGATTTGTGTCGAATTCATCATAGAACGTCAAATAATTGAGTCCCAGAACAAGCTCTGAGCCGATATTTACATGCCGCTTTTTGAGCATATCCCGCAGGTCTGTCATAACGCCGCAGTCGAGTCCGAGATTTATATATCCTGAGTCGCTTTGCTCCTCAATATATGCGGAAATAACGGCACTGTTCCCGAAAAACACTTTGTCCCATACCCTATCGGGGTGTTTATACTGAGTGATTTCAAAATCATTTTTTGAAAAATAGTCACTGTCTTTTATGAAATTGGTATATGTAAGCGTCAAATCGGCTGCAAGCAGCGATACAATAACCGAAATTATCATTATAATTTTTTTCATGGCATACCTCTACAATGTTATAAATCCTCTTAAGATCTCAAAAAGCTTATCGGGAGAAACGCTGTACATCAACGTGTTGACCGCAAACAGAAAATTAACCGTAATACACCGAATAACATATACCGGTTTTTTCATTTTGCGTTTATCCACGGTTGTCAGTCCCAACAAATTTTCAAGTCCCAGATATATACCGTTATAAATACCTCCGATAACGTTTATAAGCGCAAATCCGTGCCACATGTCCATGACGAACATAACCGTAAATCCCATGCCCGCCGAGGCAAGTCGGTTGAGTCTTTTATTGTTCATCACGACCAGTATATGCTCTCTCACCCAGTCCGACAATGTGATATGCCAGTTGCGCCAGAACTGTGTAAAAGAAGCCGCCGCCCACGGCTTACGAAAATTTTCCGGCACGGTATAACCCATGACGGAGCCTGTCGCTACAGCGATATCACTGTAGCCGGACAAATCAAAAAATAAAATGAAATAGCTCAGCACCGTAAGGGACAGACTTATGTACCAGTGTGGCGGTGATTCAAGCAGGAACGCAAAAAACGTGTTTATGAAATACAGCACAACCATTTTCTTAAACATGCCCTTTATAAAGCGCTTTGTGCATATTATAAATCTGTCGGCAGTCAGCGGAACGGGATCGTGAAAAATTTTCAAAAAATCCCTGTATCTGAAAATAGGACCGGATGTGAATGTGGGGAAGAACAGCATATAATTGGAATATGTCAAAAATTCGATATCCATGTCGGCATAATAGACAAAATACATCGCGTCAATTGCCTTCAGCATATTATATGCAATTCCCACAAAGCTGATAAGTACCGGCAGCTGCGGAAAAAACCTGTTCAATCTTCCGTAAAAAAAAGGTACGGCACACAACAATGAGAACAGCACAAAGCACAGCCGCCTCTTTTTATTGAGCCGCTTCAGTATGCGTGTCAATATGAAAGTTACAATCGTATAGCCTATGCTGAACAACGCAAGCTGCCATGATACATACGCTATGACCGCGATACTTGCGAATATCAAAAATTTCGGACCCAAATCTTTCTTTGACAGTAAGCGGGATATGCCGGAAATCAGTATCATCGCTCCGCAGGCAATGAGCAGTCTCAGAAGTACATCCGGTTGAAGATACCACATACTTCAACCTCCTACGACAGTTTTTCGTTTATAACTGTCGCAATCTCCTCGATTGTGTTCATCGGATACAGTGTAATATCCCTTTGCGTTATCTTTATATTAAACGTCTGTTCAATATAATAGATTATTTCAACAGCATTAAACGAGTCCACAAACCCTTCGTCAAACAGATGCACATCATCCGTAAAATCCGGATCATCGCCTATCTCAAACTTCTCTTTGATATATTCCCTGAGTATATTCTTAATTTTTTCCATTATTTTTCTTCCTCTTTTCTGTTTATATATTTATCCCTCAGCTCCATACGATTAATTTTTCCGTTGGGGAGATAAGGGAAGCTTTCCACAGCAACAATTCTGTCGGGAATCATGTATTTGGGTATGTGCCTCTGAAGGCTCATACGGAAACGCCGCGCGTTGATTTTCTCCGGCGTTTCCAGAAACAGCGCTATTTCCTGTTTTTCCGAATCAAACAGCGCGCAAACACCGTTTACTCCGTCCATGGCGGATGCGGATGATTCTATTTCACCGAGTTCTATTCTGTTGCCGCGCAGCTTTATCTGACTGTCACGTCTGCCGACAAAAATAATGTTGCCGTCATCATTTTCATACGCTACATCGCCGGTACGGTAGATTATATCTCTGTACAGACCGTTCAGCGGATTTTGTACAAATACCGATTTTG
>JAFLUR010000015.1 GCA_022508725.1 Oscillospiraceae bacterium | reverse complement strand
ATACAAAGCGGCGGCAGCGCCATAGTTACGGCGGATATATTGAAAAAACCGATCGACGGCAGCTTTGTGCCTGTGTTCTGGTCGCCCGTGCATTTCCCGACAACCGCGCCGAGCGGCGAAATCATCAATAACACTCACCCGATATTTGACGGCTTCCCCACGGAAAAATATCCGGATTATCAATGGAAAACGCTTTTGGACAATTCAAAGAGCGCCGATATATCGCCGCTTGCCGGGATAAAACCCATAGTCGAGGTCGTGCCCAATTTTGTGGACAGTACGCCAAGCTCACCGCTGTTTGAAATGTGTGTCGGTAAAGCCAAGCTGCTGTTTTGCGGATTTGATCTGACAAAAACCGATCTGCCGACCGTGCAGCTTAAAAAGTGCATATCGGAATATGTAAATTCCGTGCGCTTTAATCCCGAATATACTGTTGACAAAGATGTTATAAATGAGTTATAATACAGTTACAATATAAATACCGAATAAAAAGGAGAGATAACATGAAAAATCGAATCATATCGCTTATGACAGCGATGGTTATGCTGTTTACCGTCGGCATTGTTCTGCCGATACACGCGGCTGACGAGCCGGTGAACCTTATCACAAACGGCGACTTTACTAACGGCTGTGACGGCTGGACGAATGCTGCCGACGGCGGTGTTTTTGACGGCACAATATCGGAAAATCCCGATTATATCCACGGTGACGGAAAAGCACTTACAAACAAGGCAAGCAAGGGCGGAAGTGCCGCAAGCACGTTAAGACGCTATGTTGAAGCGGAAGCCGGAAAGACCTACAAGCTTTCATTTTACGTTTACAACACAGGCGCAGCAACAAAGAAAGCTGAGTGCATGAGCGCTTTTGTTCCCGTAAAAGGTCAGCCTGTTTTCGGGACATTTGATGGTATAACCTTTAAGGACTACGTTGAATACGGCGGTCAGAACTCATGGAGTCCGGAATCCCAATCCGAGGTAAAACGAACAAGAGAGGATATTATTTACGAGCCCGGAATGACTCATAAGGAATTTTTGATAACCGTTCCCGAGGATTCGGATTACATAATGATAAGTATGTTCGCGTGGACGAATCCGGAAAGGCTTTATTTCTCCGATTTCCGGCTTTATGAGGTCGAAATTCCGGAAGATACACAGCCACCCGCAACAGACCCGACAACCGAACCGGATCCCGATATACCCGAAAGCGGCAATCTTATTACAAACGGCGACTTTACAAACGGCTGCACCGATTGGACAAACGCATCGAACGGAGGAGCTTTTGACGGCACGATCTCGGACAACGCCGCATATATCCACGGCGACGGAAAAGCGCTTACCAACAAAGCTTCGGCAGGCGGAAACGCCGTAAGTACGCTCAGAAGATTTATACCCGTAAAAAAAGGCAAAACATATTACCTTTCATTTTACGTTTACAACACGGGCGCGACAACAAATATAAACGAGTGCATGAGTGCGTTTGTTCCGGTCAAAGGTAAGCCGGTTTTCGGGACATTTGACGGCATAACCTTTAAGGACTACGTTGAATACGGCGGTCAGAACTCATGGAGTCCGGAATCCCAATCCGAGATAAAACGAACAAGAGAGGATATTATTTACGAGCCGGGAATGACTCATAAGGAATTTTTAATAACAATTCCCGAGGACTCGGATTACATAATGATCAGTATTTTTGCATGGACCGCGGCGGGAAAATTGTATTTCTCCGATTTCCGGCTTTATGAAACCGACGGAAATACTCCGACACAGGCGGCAGACGTTATAAGATTGGATCCTTCGGACGAGTCGCCGGTCAATAACGGCGAATTCCAAGGATGGGGAACGTCGCTTTGCTGGTGGGCAAACAGGATCGGCGCGGATGATGATATGACCGACCAAGCTGCAAAGCTGTTCTTCTCCGATGAAGGTTTAAGCCTTGATATCGCGAGATTCAATATCGGCGGCGGCGATGATCCTACGCACACTCATATTACGCGTTCCGACTCGAATATGCCCGGCTATGCCGACGGCTTTGACGATGACGGAAATCTTGTTTACGATTGGAATGCGGACGCAAATCAGAAAAATGTTGCGCTTGCGGCTCTTAAAGCCAATCCCGATGTGTACTTTGCGGGATTTTCAAACTCGCCGCCGTATTTCATGACAAATTCGGGCTGTTCCTCCGGAGCGAATGACTCTGCCAAAAACAATCTTAAAGACGATCAATATGAAAATTTCGCAAAATATCTTGCGGATGTCACAAAGCACTTGAAAGAATCCGGTATCGATATCCGGTGTCTTGATCCGATGAACGAGCCGGACACAAATTACTGGGGATCGGGAAGCAATAAGCAGGAGGGCTGCCATTTCGATCCGGGCGTAAGTCAATCCAAAATACTTGTTGAAACGAAAAATGCGCTTAATGAAGCCGGACTTACCGATGTTTCCGTTGTCGGAACGGACGAAACAAGCATAAATAAAGCAATCACAAGCTATAATCAGCTGTCCGACGATGCAAAGGCAGCGATCGATCGTATCGACGCGCACACATACGAAGGCAACCGTCGCGATCAGTTAAAACAGACCGCTGTTGACGCAGACAAGAATCTCTGGATGAGCGAGGTTGACGGCAACTGGGATATGTTCGGCTTAGCCGATCGCATTATTACCGATATACACGGTATGCGGCCCTCGGCATGGATCATCTGGAATATAGTCGATCGTCATCAAGATAAAACATCCGATGCATATTCGGTCAATTCAAAAGGCGATCGCTTTGAAGAAAAAAATATGCCGTTCGATCCCGACAGCGCTATATGGGGTGTGGCTTTGGGCAACTGGGATACCAAAACAATCGATCTTATGCAAAAGTATTACGGATTCGGTCAGTTTACAAAATTCATCAAGCCCGGTATGACTATAATAGGCTCCTCCGATAATACTCTTGCCGCATATGATAAGAAAACAGGCGAAATAGCAATCGTAGCGGTCAATTCCGCCGCGCAGGACAAAACCGTAAAGTTTGACCTCAGAGCGTTCACAAGAGCGGACGGAGATGCAAAAGTAATCCGCACAAGCGGCATGTTTAAAAGCGGCGAACAATGGGCAAAGATCGAACCGATAGCCATAGAGGACAGACAGTTTACCGCTGTGCTTAAAGCGAGATCTATCACAACATATGTTATAAACGGCAGTCCCGATGAGCCGCAAATGCCGGAAAGCACCGATAAACCCGAAAATACCGAAGAACCCAAAGCTACCGACAAGCCGGATATTACCGACGCTCCCGAAGCTGTGGTCATAAACGAGTTTGAGGCTGATGAAAACGGTATGAGCTACAGCTATTCGGTGCCCTCGGATATGGATGGATATGACAAGTATTTTGCGGTATATGACCCGGACAATATGCTCGTATATGTTTCAATCAATGAAATTTCGGGAAATGCGGACGGTGACTTCACGGGATGCACACCCAAGCTTATGGTATGGGATGATATGCAGCCGAAGTGCGGTTCCGTAACAGAGGCATTGCCCGCGCCGACAGAACCGGCACCCACAGAACCTCCGACACCCACGGAAACTCCGGCACCCACGGAAAAACCGACACCGATTCCTCCCGCAGAGGGAATTGACTATATGATAATACACGGTCCGACAACAATAATTGCTACAGCGGACACGGAATATGAATATTCTGTAACACTCGGTTCATCCGATACTCCGCCGGAGGTTATATGGAGCGTATCGGACAGCGAGATCGCCGAAATTACAAACGGAAAGCTGATCGCAAAAAAAGGCGGCATCCTTACGATTACGGCGACAACCGCAGACGGTAAATCAACAGCGATCGATGTAAAGGTAATCGGATTAAAGAAACAATGAATAAATCAATATCAAAAAATAATTCAGCTGTCTGCGGGTTGGTCATAAAATTTCGTTTTACCGGTCACCCATGCAATCCGGCGAAAAAACAGTGCGTTCGCGGAGCGCTTGCGATAAAAAATCAGCGTATATTTTTTCGTAAATTATTTTTTGATTACCCTTAAATCAGTGTTTCCCTAACAAATTAAATACGAACAAAAAACAGGTGCTGTTTTCGCTTTCGGAAACAGCACCTGTTTTTATAAGGATCCGTTAATTTCTTTGTTTACAAACAATTTCTCCGCAAAATCAATTTTTACCGATAAATTTAACCTTGGGCGTATGCGTTTTGGCTTCATCGTAATCCATAAACGCATATGCTATAATGATGACAATATCCCCTTTGCCCGCCTTATGCGCCGCCGCTCCGTTCATGCATATCACTCCGCTGCCTCTTTTACCGGGTATCGCATAAGTTTCAAGTCTTTCCCCATTTGTGACATTCACGACCTGAACCTTCTGATTTGTTAAAATTCCAACCTCATCCATCCAATCCTCATCAATGGTTATCGAACCGACATAATTCAAATTCGCTTCGGTAACCTCGGCACGGTGAATTTTTGAATTCATGACCTCTATATACATCGTTATCATCATCCTCCATACCTTTAATCAAGTATAATATTATCTATAAGCCTTGTATTTCCGAATTTTACGGCAAGCGCAATAAGCGTACCGCGCCCTGCGGAAACAACAGGCTCAAGCGACGGGAATTCGACCGCTTCGATATAATCGATTTCGGACATCGGCATCGCATCTATTTCATTGCGTATAATTCCGGTAAGCTTTTCGATACTCTTTTCTCCGCCCTCATAAAGCTTTCGTGCCGCCGCGAGTCCTCTGCCGAGAGAAAGCGCTTGACGGCGTTCCTCCACGGAAAGGTATGTATTTCTCGAACTCATCGCAAGACCGTCGCTTTCTCTTACAATAGGGCACGGAACTATTTCGATGTCAAAATTCATATCCTCGACCATACGGCATATGACCGCCAGCTGTTGTGCATCCTTTAAGCCGAAATACGCGCGGTCGGGTGATACTATATTAAACAGCTTTGACACAACCGTTGTAACGCCGCGGAAATGTGTGGGACGTGATTTTCCGCATAAAATACCCGTTATTTCCTCTACATTAACATACGTCTTATAACCTTTCGGATACATTTCCCCGACCGGCGGATGAAAAATCACCTTCGCTCCCCCCGCCTCTGCCGTTTCCTTATCCCGCTCCAAATCTCTCGGATAGGTCTCCAGATCCTCCCCTGCCCCGAACTGAGTGGGATTTACAAAAACGCTTACAATAACCGTATCATTTTGAGACGCGGCCTTTTCTATAAGCGACCTGTGTCCGTCATGAAGATAACCCATTGTCGGAACCAATCCTATCCTCCTGCCCGCCTTTTTCTCCTCTTTTATATAAGCTCTCATTTCTGCCGCGGCTTCTATAACTCTCATTGCGGAAATACTCCTTTCTTCACCTCATCTATATAATTCACAACACCGTTTCTTACGGCTGTGTCCATATCGGCATACTTTTTTACAAATGCCGGAACATAATCACAAAACAACCCCAGCATATCGTAAATAACAAGAACTTGACCGTCACAGCCTCCTCCCGCGCCTATTCCTATCGTCGGTATCGAAATCTCACGGCTTACCCTTTCGGCAAGTTCTTTCGGAATACACTCGAGAACGATACAAAACGCTCCCGCCGCTTCAATCACCTTTGCATCGGAAATCAATTTTTCCGCCTCTTTTTCTTCCTTTGCGCGCATACCGTAGCCGCCGAATTGATTAACGCTCTGAGGAGTAAGTCCCAAATGCCCAACAACCGGTATTCCCGCATTGCATATCGCTTTTACTACCTCCGCTACCTCTTCGCCGCCCTCGATTTTGACCGCCTGTGCATTTCCCTCGGAAATAAGTCTGCCCGCATTTTCAACAGCCTTGTATACTCCGAGATGACATGACAAAAACGGCATATCTGTCACTATCATGGCATTTTTTACACCCCGTGACACAGCCTTTGTGTGGTGCAGCATATCCTCCATTGTAACGTGCGTTGTGTTTTCATATCCCAAAACTACATTCCCGAGAGAATCACCCACCAAAATCATATCACAGCCGGACTCATCGACTATCTTTGCCATAGGATAATCATATGCCGTAAGCATAGCTATCTTCTCCTTATTCTTCATTCCTCTTATCGTCTTCGCGGTAATCTTTTTCCTGTTCATGTGTAAACTTCCTTTCAAAAAACTCACGGAGATATTTTCCGGTCCGCGGTTTCAGCCGATTTGGTTAAACACTGATTTAGGTAATCAAAAAACAATTTACGAAAAAATATACGCTTATTCTTCAGCGAAAAGCGCGCAAGCATTCGCACCGGTTTTTCGCCCTGACGGCAACAGGCGGCCGGTAAAACGAAGTTTTACGACCGACGGTGCCGGATTGTTTTTTTGATATTGATTTATCCGGTGTTTCCTCAGCAAAAAAGACTCCCGTAAAACGAGAGTCCCGTGTATCGTCTGTAATAAACCAAAACTGTGAAGTCACAGAATTCGCAAAAGCCTTATATGCGGACAGAATTACGGGTCTCTGTTGAAAGCCAATCAAAGCTTGTATCTATCAGCCAATAGAATTATAACACATACGCACCCGGATTTCAAGAAAAAATATTATATATCCCGGCTTATAAACCGAAAAATTTTGCGTAAAAATATATATCATTTTTTGCCGGTTTGTACAAATACAATATCTTTAACAATCTCTCCCGCCATAATAAGTCCGGCGACGGGCGGTACAAATGCATTGCTGCCCGGAATACTCCTTCTCCCCGCACCGCTTTCCGTTCCGCCGCACGGCTTTACGGGTTGTTCCTTGGAATAAACCACCTTTAAATGCTT
This sequence comes from Oscillospiraceae bacterium, assembly GCA_022508725.1. Taxonomy (GTDB): domain Bacteria; phylum Bacillota; class Clostridia; order UBA1381; family UBA1381; genus JAFLUR01. The sequence goes on along the minus strand of JAFLUR010000015.1, from coordinate 8,102 downwards.
TATCCCGCGCTTTTTCAGCTCATGTCTCATAACACGCGCCAGCGGACATACCGAGGTCTTGTATATATCCTCTACCTCCAGCATCGACGGATCGATTTTATTTCCCGCACCCATCGAGCTTATTATCGGCACACAGGCATTTTCCGCATTGACCGCCAATTCTATCTTACCCGTAACCGTGTCTATCGCATCGGCTATATAATCATACTGCGAAAAATCAAAATTTCCCGAGGTTTCCGGCATATAAAATGTTTCATGCTTTCTTACGATACATTCCGGATTTATTGATTTTATGCGTTTCTCCGCCGCGTCCGTCTTATACATTCCGATCGTATCGTCTGTTGCCGTTATCTGACGGTTAATGTTTGTCGCACACACTCTGTCATTATCAATAATATCCAGCGCGCCCACTCCGCTCCTTGCAAGCGCCTCAACAACATATCCGCCCACTCCGCCTATTCCGAATACCGCAATGCGTGAATTTTTCAGTCTGTCCATCGCCTCTTTTCCGAAAATAAGCTCTGTTCTTGAAAATCTGTTATCCGTATTTATCATCATGCACTCCTTTTTCACAAAACTCTCATAAATAATTCCTATAAAGCATGACCGTACCCAAAACATTCAGCGCAAGACCGAAAACAAACACCGGCAAAAAGCAATAATCGGCATTTTTGTTATCGGGCTTTGTCATCATTATATAAAGAAAGGTCATCGGAAGAACGTCAACGGTATATCTGCATCCGAACTGAAATCCGCCCATATTGTTTTTTGACGCTATACAAAGCAGCTCGGCCGCTATCATGAGAGGCACGATTATACAAAGCACGATATTCCCCGGTTTTTCTTTCATTCCGATTTTTTTTATAAAATACATCACGGGATAGATCACTCCCGCGATAAACACAGGGCTTGACATAAATATGTTCATTCCGTTAAATTTGGGATAATCAAGCGTTCCGTTCGAATTTATTCCGGGAAATCTGAACATATTTTTTATATTTTGCGCAAGATATTCCTTACCGTTAAACATACCGGTATCAAGATTTACAAATTCCGGCAGATATTTGTGTCCGAATTCCATGACATTTCCAAATCTTGCATAATTCAGCGCCATATATATCACACCGATAACTACCGCCGGTAAAAGCCAATCCAACCGCCGCTTCAGAACCTCGACGGGTTTCATGGGTTCATGATTTTTATACAATATCCATACGATAACCGGAAACATAACAATTTGAAACGGACGACATCCTACCGCGCACGCCCAGAATGTCATGCTGAGCGCGCCGCGGTTTTTCAATGCGTAATATATCGACATCACAGCAAACGTAAAGCTCATGCTCTGCGCTATGAACCATACCCATGCATTCACGCTTAAAAGCAAAAGATTGCTCCCTACCGTAACAAACAGCGCCCAAAACACCGATTTTTTTCCGTCCGCCCCGAAAAAGCCGGCAATTTTTTTTGCATATATTCCGCCCAGATATGCAGTGATCAAAGCAATAAGCTCCTCCGGCAAATTCTCTCCCCAAATCAAAGCAAACGGCAAATATATGACAGACGGCATGGGCGGAAAGCTCAGATAATACTTTCCGTTAAAAAACGCGATCTCAAGATGCGAATAATCCCTGCCCAAGTCAAGATGACCCTTGCACCATGCCACAGCCTGAAGAACATACGAATTGTACGGATTATTCCCTATGCCCACAAATGACCATACCACCGCATACACAGCCGTCATCGAAAGCAGCAGAAGCAGAATATCCCTGCATTCCTCCGCTCCGGTCCCGGTAATTTTTTTAATGACCGAATTTATTTTATCGGTCTTGCCTTCGTTGTTTGTCGAAACTTTTTTACTCAAATCCGTTCTCTCCCATTCTTATTCAGCTTGATATTATCGTCCATAAACGCATATTGCGCTGTATACAGCCTGTAATATGCACCGCCCTTTTTCATAAGCTCGTCATGGTTTCCGCTTTCCACAATTCTGCCCTTATCAACATACATGATCCTGTCCGCATTTTTTATCGTTGACAGCCTGTGCGCTATTACAAAGCTTGTTCTTCCTTTCAAAAGCCTGTCAAGTCCTTTTTGCAGAGTCATCTCGGTTTCGGTGTCGATACTTGAGGTCGCCTCGTCGAGTATAAGTATCTTTGGATCCGCAAGCAGCGCCCTTGCAAAGGATATAAGCTGTCTTTGTCCCGCGGAAAGCCTTGAACCGCGCTCATTCACCTCTGTTTTATACTTATCCTCCATGGTCTGTATAAACTCGTCCGCGCATACCGTCTTTGCCGCCTCCGCTATTTGTTCCTCCGTCGCATCCAGACGCGAATATCTTATATTATCCTCTATAGTTCCCGAAAATATGAATGTATCCTGCATCATTACACCCATCTGACTTCTCAGCGATTCAAGCGTATATTTGCTTATATCGTGTCCGTCGATCAAAATTTGTCCCGATGTGAGATTGTAAAATCTGCTTATAAGATTTACTATCGTTGACTTTCCCGCTCCCGTGGGACCGACCAGCGCTATCGTTTCGCCCGGCTCGATCGTAAAGCTTACATTGTTCAAAACCGTCTGATTGTTCTCATATCCGAAGGTAACGTTTTTAAATTCGACTTTACCGGAAATATGCGGCATTTCCTCCGAACCCGGAAGATTTTTTACTATCTCCTCCTCATCAAGCAGTTCAAATACTCTTTCCAAATATGCCGACGCATTTGTAATCGAGTTATACTGATTTGCAAGATTTACAACAGGCGACCAAAACATAAGCACATACATCGAATACTGTGTTATCATGCCTATGGTTATACCGTTTTCAAAGTTATGTATTCCGTATAAAATCATAAGCAGAACCGCCGCTATCGACGCAATATCCACCATAGGCGATATCGCCTGCGCGATTTTCTGCGAATACATCCATTTTCCCCTGCATTCATCAAGCATTTCTTCAAAAGTATCGCAGTTTATCTCCTCGCGCGAATATGCCTGTGTGACTTTCATTCCGGATATACTTTCCTGAATATATGCCGTCATATTTGAATTTTTTGCGCTGTAATCCTGCCATGACCTGTGCAGCTTTGTTTTCATAAGCACGACTATCACGACAAATAACGGAAACGGAGCCATCGACACAAGCGCCAACCCCGGATTTATAAAGAACATCACCAATATAATTACAAATACATTAAATATATCCGTAATAATATTGACTATGCCGTTTGAAAGCAGATCGCTCAAAGAATTCACATAATGCACGACTCTGACAAGAATTTTTCCGTGAGGTCTGCTGTCATAATAGGCGAACGGCAGCTTCTGCAAATGTACAAAAACGTCCTTTCTCAATGCCATAATAATTTTTTGTCCGACTCTGTTCATTGTCACTATTCTGTGGCGCGTTATAAACACCGTGATAAGATTTATAATGAATATTGACGCGGCTGCCGCGGCAATCCCCTTTACCGAACCCGACGGGATAAAGCTGTCTATCGTTGTTTTGATTATTTGAGGATTTATGATATTCATAATACCCGTGATCATGAGCAAAAATGTCATAAGCGCAAGAGTTTTTCCGTAGGGCTTGACATATTTCATTATTCTTTTAAAATGTGAAAGATTAAATTCGACCTCTACCCTTTCGTCAACATCGACCTTATTTCTTGCCATTACATATCACCCCCGTTTGATTTTTTATAAAAGCTGTCAAAATCACCCATTTGATTTTCAAACACACTCCTGTAATATGCCTCTTCTCTCGGACGTTTTATAAGATTTTCATGCTTCCCGTATTCGAGAAGCTGTCCGTCGCTCAGAACCAGTATCAGATCGGCATTCTTTACCGCCGATATTCTGTGCGCTATAATAAATGTCGTTCTGTCGGAGAAATATGTTTTCAGAGTTTCCTGTATGTAATGCTCGGTTTCCATATCGACCGCCGATGTGGTATCGTCCAGTATAAGTATCGACGGATCGGCAAGCAGCGCCCTTGCAAGCGCGATCCTTTGCTTCTGTCCGCCCGAAAGTCCCACTCCCCTCTCTCCGACAACCGTTTCATAACCGTCATCAAGCTTTTGTATAAATCCGTCCGCATCTGCGGCTTGTGATACTCTTTTTATCTCTTCTATGCTTGCCTCGGGATTTGCATACGCGATATTTCCCTCTATGGTGTCGGAAAAAAGAAATATATCCTGCATTGCCGTTGAAATATTCGAGCGAAGCTTGTAAAGATCTATATCCCTCACATCCGCGCCGTCGATCAAAATTTGTCCCTCCGACACATCATAAAACCGATTGATAAGATTGATAAGTGTAGACTTTCCCGAACCGGTCGGACCGACGATCGCAATTGTCTGACCGGGCTGCGCCTTAAAGCTTATATCCTTTAAAACATATTCATCGTCATACTTAAAGCTGACATTTTTAAATTCGACCTCACCGAAAAATCTGCCGACATCTTCATGATCCGCACTCAGCTCTCTCGTTATTTTAGGCTCGGCATCCATAAATTCCTGTATGCGCTCACAGCTTGCGACAGCGCGCTCGGTTTCACTCAAAAGCCATCCGGACATACGCAAAGGATTGTTTATCGCCCATAAAAGTCCGTTTGCCGTAACAATATCTCCCACGCTTATCTTTCCGTTTACGGCAAGCAGTCCGCCTACAAGAATAAGTATAATATTCAAAGACATTCCGCAAAAATCCAGAATCGGGATATATTTGGACTGAAAATCCGCCACACCGTAATTCGCTTCGGCAAATCCGAGATTTTTCGCCTCGAAACGTTCTATCTCGTAATCTTCCCTTGCAAACGCCTTGACAACACGGTTTCCGCTTATATTTTCCTGAACAAGCGTATTAAGCGCCGAAAATGCCTCTCTTACCTTATGCATACACGGACGCATATTTCCCGACATCTTGCGTGATAAAATCATTACAAACGGCAGTATTAAGATAAAGCTGACCGCCAAAACGGGACTTATGTAAAACATCGCTCCGAGCGCTCCCACAAAAAGCACTGCGTTTTCGACAAGTATGAATATTGTATATGCCGAAAAATGCCGTATCATATCGGTGTCCGACGTCATTTTTGTCATAATATCGCCCGTTCTGTTCCTGTCAAGGAAATCAAAATCAAGCGTATTGAGCTTTTTGTACATATCAAGCCGCAGATTTTTCAGTATTGCCTGAGATGAACGCTCGGCATTCATTCGGAAAAAATATATGGCAACGCTTCTCATCAATGTGACCGCGCCGATAAGCAATATCAAAGAGGCAAGATGAGCGTATATATCCTCTCCCGGTGTTCCTCCCGAATTTACAATATTCCACACGGGCATTGCGACATCATCTATTATTTTGCCCTGTATCCTCGGACGTATTACGATCAGCACGCTTGATATAAAGCTTAAACACATCGCAAGAGCAATGCGCCATTTCTGAGTTCTCAGATAACCGAAAATAAACCTCAATGCTTTTTTCATAAACATTTTCCTTTCTCTGTAAATTTTATCCTTTACCGTCTTGTATGCCGTAAAGATGCCTCATTTTTCGAGCTGATTTTACAAGCAAATTATCACAATATTCTATTATACATCAAACTTTCCGTGATTACAATATATTTTTCCGACACAAAAATTTTTTTGTACAATATTTATACCAACCCTTAATGACGCAAAAAAATCTCGGTAAATAATACTGTTTCCCGAGATTTCTTTCATCAATATTTCAATATTTTCTATTCCGAAACGGAGCCGTCCGCCGGCTTCAATTCATCAAGAGAGCGGAATTGATACCCCTGCGCCTTTGCATTGTTTATGATCGTTTCGAGAGCTGCGGCATTATCGGAGGATACGGCGTGCAGCAGGATTATTTCGCCGTCATGAAAATAAGGCGTGACCTGCTCTACCGCATAAGCCGCTCCGCTCTGCTTTTGCGGATCCCAATCCATATAAGCAAAGCTCCATAAAATCGTTTTAAATCCGGAACTTTGGGCAACGGCAAGCACTCTTTCGGAATACTCTCCCTCCGGCGGCCGCATATAGCGCATTGTATAGCCGAATTCTTCCTCAACCGCTCTGTTAAGCTCCGAAAGCTCGGCGGATATTTTTACGGGATCGGACAGCTTATGCAGGTTGGGATGATTCACGGTATGATTTCCCACAATATGACCCTCATCTATCATACGCCGTATAAGCTCTTTTTCCGTTTTTAAGTATCCTCCCGTTATGAAAAACGCGGCTTTTACATCACATTTTTTAAGAGTATCGAGAATTGCTCCCGTATATCCGTTCTCATATCCCTCATCAAACGTAAGATAAAGCGCCTTGGGCTTTGTTTGATCCATATAATACGCATCGTACTTTGCAAGCATATCCTTTGTTTTCTGATATATTTCCGGCTCGCTTCCTTTGGTTTTCTTAAATCCCCAGCCCGTTCCGCTGTTGTTTACCGAAGAAAAATCGATTTGATTTATTGTCGGTTTTACCGGCTGTTCCGTCTCCGGCGGAACAGGTGTGTTTATATCTGCGGGTTTCTCGGTCGTGCCGTTCGCAGCTTCCGAAGCGGCATTTTTTTCACTGTGAGTATCCGGAGTCTCCGAAATTTTACCGTTTCCCGCATTTGCGCCGCATGATGTCATTATACAAACCGAAGCGATCAATGCCGGCAATGTCCGAATAATATTTTTTTTCATATCATAACCATTCCTTTCAAAACCGGACAATTTGTTTCCGGCTCTCACACTATAATATTACGGAAAACAATTTATTATGAAAAAATTAAACAAATAAATTATTCACCCCGCCGGAAACATAAACAGCCGACACATCGGAAAAACCGCGGAAACATCATTTTTTCTGTAAAAATTCAAACAAATTAAGGAATATCTGCGCGACCTCGCATCTTTTTGCCGTCCCTTTCGGATTCAGCGTTCCGTCGGAGTTTCCGTTCACGATACCCGCGCCGTATGCCCATTCAAATGCCTCGACTTTATCCGGCGCAATATCGGAATAATCCGAAAATGATGAAATATCCTTTACATCCGCGCTGCCGGCGGACTTGTCCTTTGCGCAAAGATAAACGGTCCGAACCATTTCTTCCCGGGTTATGGGCGCATCGGGCAAAAATTCACCTTCTCCCGCCCACGAAAGATAACCCTTTGAGAATGCCCAGCCGATCGCATTCGCATACCACGAATCCTCCGCTACATCGGCATACGGACTCCGGTATGTTTCGGATATGTTTTCCGTCCGGCTCAGGGCTGTTATAAACATTCCGCGCGTCATTGTAGTCTGCGGCTCAAACGATGTTTCGGACGTGCCTTTGAATATCGCCATCGAGCATACAAACGAAACCGCGCCGTAAAACCAGTCGCTTTCCGAAACGTCAGTAAAATTATTATTGAATTCAAGCGTACTCATATCAAAAACAGGCAATTTTTTATAAAAATAATTCGCGGTATAAAAGGCAAGTCTGCCGAATTCCGAAAACATACCCGCGGCATTTTTTTCCTTTGCCTCTTTCAGAAAGCTCTGCCTTATTCCGTTCGCTTCATTGTATTCCGGGATCTCTATGATCATATCCGCCGCAATATTATCATATTCGGTAATATATACATTCATACCGTCACTTTCGGAAAACTTTTTTGATGATATATTTGCCGATACCAGCGCTTTCAAAGCCGCAAGGCAGTGATATGCGTTATCATAATCCTCTGCGGTAAGGTTGTCTGTTTTTAAGGCGCTGTATGCCAAATCAAAATATTCCGCAATCTTTTTTTGCGCCTCATCATCAAAGGCGGACGCGGTTATTTCCGGATCGGAGCCGAGAATTGCCGCTATTTCGGAAAGAATTGCAGCGGCGTTATCCTTTGTATGCGGCGCGGACATATGCTCCTCATACGCCGATTTCCTCGCAAGCAGCTCCGCCGCCGACTTCGGGTCTGCCGACACCGATGCCGCAGAGGCGGAAGCTATCGACAATGCCGCAATAATTGATACGACTTTTTTATTCATAAATAAATATTCTCCTTTCGACACATTAAGAGCCTGTTTAGTATCCTCCAATCATCATCTTTTCGGCATATTTTCCCGCCG
>JAFLUR010000149.1:2705-5895 GCA_022508725.1 Oscillospiraceae bacterium | reverse complement strand
CATATTTGGGAACTATTCTCTTTCTTTTTGTCACACATCAATTATAACATAACATACATCAATATTTTGTTATTTTATTAAAGGAATGTTTTCCTCTCCGGACCGGCGTTTTCTTAATATCTCTGTCTCTTTTAAGGTAATACTGCCCGTAACAAAGATCATCCCGGCGTAAACAGCGGCTCCGGAGGCTATAATTATAAACAACGGCATTATTATACCGCCGAATGACGCATTTACCACGGGTTTTATAAAGAAAATAAATATTCCCATAACGACTGCCGATAAAAGGGGTTTGAAAAATATTTTCATGTTATCGTATTTCATTCCTATGTGTTTTCCCACCGAGATCATATTCAGCGCCGCGCATATGCTTAAATCCGCCGCCGCCGACAACGGCGCGCCGAGTATATTGATATACGGGTTTGTTATCAGGATATAATCGAGAACAAATTTTACCGCCGCCCCGGCAAGCATATTCCGAAACGGCAGCATTATTTTGCCGGACGCCTGCAATACCGCGCTCGTCACCGTTATTACGGACGCCGGAATAACGCAGTATGCCACCGCCGAAAGCATTCCGGCAGAGGCGGTATTTTTGAAAAGCATATATAAAATTTCGGACGAAAGCATAAGCATTATGACAAAACACGGCATTGCGATAAGATTGGCGCATCTTAATGCCACGCTTATCATTCTCGCCGCTCTTTTCTTATCTCCGAGTTCGACGGCTCCGGCTATCACCGGCAGTATGCTTACCCCGAATACTCCTATTATTCCCACAGGCAGATGAAATACCGTCATCGCATATCCCGAATATGCTCCGTACAGCCATCTTGCGCCCTCCTCGCCTATCTTGAGGGCAGCGTGCACATCATCGAAAAGATTTGTAAATCCGTTATATTTCACAAATATTCTCTCTGCGGAATATGCGTCAAACTTTATTATTTCCAGACAATGCCTTATCAGACTCACATCCGCCATCGATATGATACCCGCTATTCCGGCGGTAATAATAAGCGGCAGCGAAAATTTTACGATATCCGCCATCATCTCCGGTTCATTCTTTACCCCGGATATTTTATATGTACGTCTGTCCGCCGTATACATCAGCCATAAAATAAAGGTCGCCGCGACTTCCCCGACGGTTACTCCGAGAACCGCTCCGGATGCGGCATACACTGTTCCGAACGGCGCAAAATATATCGCGAATATGTATCCCAATACAAGCTTTATAATTGCCTCCGTCACCTGCGAAACGGCAGTGGGCGTCATATTCCGCACGCCCTGAAAATAGCTCTTGTACACCACTCCCACAGCCACAAAAAGAACCGACGGCGAAAGAACCCGCATACACGGAGCGGTCTGTTCATCTCCGACGAACACGGCAAGAAAATCGGCGCAGAAATATAAAATAAGCGTTCCGGCAATTCCCGCGGCAAGCATAAGGATTTCCGAAGTCTTTACAAGTCCGAGAATTTCCTTTCCTTTCTTTCTTGCGCAGTATTCAGCCGTTTTCTTTGAAATAGCCGTCGGCACGCCCGAGGTTATAAAGGAAAGCAGCATTATATACGCCCCGAAAGACGCGTTGAATATCGCCATTCCCTCCTCTTTCAGAATATACGCAAGCGGTATTTTAAAAACAGCTCCGAGTATTTTCGATATTGTGTTTGCAATAATAAGGATAATTGCACCCTGTATAAAACTTTGTTTCTTCATAAGCATGACCTCTCCGAATAAAATTACCCCGGAAATATATACCTGCATTTGCACGATAAATATTTCCCTTGATATTTTATTGGCTTTATGGTACAATTATGATTGCGGAGATATATTTTCCGCAAAATCATATAAAAGGATTGAATGTTGATGAATATAAAAAAAATAAGATCTCTTAACGGAGTTATCGAGGTCCCGGGCGATAAATCAATATCGCACAGAGCCGTAATGCTCGGCGCCCTTGCGGACGGTGACACCGAAATATACGGCTTTTTGAAGGGCGCGGATTGTCTTGCCACAATCGACTGTTTTCGAAAAATGGGCATCAAAATCGACGAAAGCGAGGATAGAATCATCGTTCACGGCAAAGGACTGCACGGACTCCGCGCTCCTTCCGAAACTCTCTATACAGCCAATTCCGGCACAACAACAAGGCTTTTGTGCGGAATACTCGCAGGGCAAGGCTTTGACACGCAAATCACAGGCGACGCGTCTGTTCAAAAGCGTCCCATGAAAAGAGTTATCGAGCCGCTTTCAAAAATGGGCGCACATATCGAGGGAGATTTCTGTCCGCTCAGGATTACCGGCTCAAAGCTCAAATCGATTACCTACGATATGACCGTTGCCTCCGCGCAGGTAAAAACCGCAATTCTTCTTGCCGGTCTTTACGCAGACGGCACGACAACGGTAAACGAAATCGAAAAATCGCGCGACCATACCGAATTGATGCTTTCATCAATGGGCGCGGATATTAAAACAAACGGTCTTTCGGTTTCCGTTTCGAAATGCGAAAAGCTGACGCCGCATAATATCACCGTATGCGGAGATATTTCATCGGCGGCATTCTTCATGGTTGCTGCCGCCGTTATGCCGGATTCGCGTGTTACAATAAAAAATGCGGGAATAAATCCCACGAGAAGCGGAATCATAGATGTAATGCGCGAAATGGGCGCGGACATCACCGTGACCGGCGAACATACGGTAAGCGGGGAGCCTGTAGGCGATATTACCGTTTCTTCTTCAAAAATGCACGGAACAAAAATATCCGGTCCGATCATCCCCAGACTTATAGATGAAATTCCCGCCATTGCGGTACTTGCCGCGTTTGCCGAGGGCGAAACGGTCATATCGGACGCGAGAGAGCTGAAAGTCAAGGAAACGAACCGCATAAGGGCGATAGTTGACGAATTTACAAAATGCGGAGTCGATATAACCGAAACGGAGGACGGAATGATAATAAGGAGAACAAAAAACATAAAGGGTGCGGATTTTAAAACCTACGGAGATCACCGTATGGCTATGTCGCTTGCAATACTTGCGCAAAACGCAGAGGGCGAATCCTCTCTCGACGACAGCCGGTGTGTGGATGTTTCCTTCCCCGGTTTCTTCGATTTGTTTTATTCTCTCGAGAATTAAGCAAAGGAGTAAAGAGATGGCTTTAATGTATACATGGCTGTTCAATACATTATTATTA
>JAFLUR010000149.1:0-2605 GCA_022508725.1 Oscillospiraceae bacterium | reverse complement strand
GCGGAATAAGGAAAAAGAACCGATAAAAGAACTGTTTTGCGAAAATGCCAAGAATACTATTAACCTTGACAGGAAATTAGATGATTTTTTGGGCTTTATTGACGGCAATATAGTTTCGTATGATTCACCGTGCGAAGGGGACGGAGGCTATTCATCAACCGAAAAGGGGTTGGTTGAGAAGCATTTAAGCGGATATATAGGTAACATACTGACCGATACGGGTAATGTATATTCAATATCTGCTTACTTTTCATATATATACAAAGAAGATCCGGGGTTTGTCGGAATGATAGTGTTGGCAATCCAAGATGAAAACAGATACAATTCGGAACATAATTATCCCGAGGATGCTTTTTATTTTATAAAAATTAATTATCCGGGAGTGAATTGATTATCCGGTATAATGAACCCAAAATCTTATAAATGATGCGGCAGGCGCGTGTATATTCGCCTGCCGCATCATTATATTCCGTATTTTATATTTTTTTATTTCACAAATTTTTACTCGTATTTTCAAAACGTATTTCTCACAAAATATAAATGCATAAAAATATGCGCAAAGATAAATTAAGGGGGTTTTAATATGTTGGACAATATATCTTTGATACTTGTGATAATAGGCGCTCTCAACTGGGGAAGCATAGGAATTTTCAATTTTGATTTTGTAGGCGCGCTCTTCGGAGGACAGGGCAGTATAATAAGCCGTATTATCTTTGCCGTGGTCGGCATTGCCGGACTCTGGGCAATATCTATACTGTTCAAGGATAAGCTGCCTATGGAGGGCAAGCATTCTCCTTCACGATCGTAAACTATCGCTTATTTATTTGCTGAAACGCTATAATAACAGTTTTTATTTCGGAGCATACGGGATAACATATCGATTTTTCCCGTATGCTCTGTTATTATGTAAATATTTTCCCAATATTCTACAACGGCTTTTGACAAGCTTTTATCCTTTTAAGTTGTATAATATACAAGGAGATTGAAAGTTATCCTCCGTATTTCGGACATTTTATTTCGGGAGGGAATAATATTGACGGTTTATATAGACAGCCTGTTTTTGATAAACGCAGCCATGGATTTTTTGCTTATTATTATCACTCTTAAAATAAGAAAACGCTCTTTCCGGCTCAGACGCGCGGTTTTCGCATCATTTGCCGGCGGTGCTTTTGCGGCGGGAATATTTTTCTGCCCGGCAAAATTTCCGGCTGCCGCTGTCGGGCTGCTTTTTCCCGCGCTCATGCTCCGTGCGGCATATAAACCTTCCTCGGTCCCCGAATTTTTAAAAACCCTGCTGATATTCTATCTTTCCTCCTGCTGCATGGCGGGCGCGGGACTGCTTTTTTTCTTTTCCGGGAAATCAAACGGGTTTGTAAAGAACGGAATATTTTATATGCGTCTGCCGCCCGGAACGCTTGTTTTATCCGCCTCGGTTTTATATATGCTTCTTTCCGCCGCGGGATATATGCTTAACGCTCTTAAAAAAAAGCATATTGTCACGCTCTCGGTCACGCACAGATCAAAGCGCCTGACACTCACCGCGCTTGAGGACAGCGGAAATTTCTTGACGGAACCCATTTCGGGAAAACCGGTTATTGTTGCCGATAAAAATATTCTTTATATCGACGGTACGGAAACACTGTTTGCCGTTCCCTTTCATTCACTCGGCTGCGAAAAGGGAATTATATACGCATTCAAGCCCGAACGGATAGAATATAAAAATATGCGCCGGGATGCGCTTATAGGCATATATGACGGCAAATTATCGCCGTCGGGCGAATACAACGCACTTATGGGAAACTTAATCTGTGATAAAAAAGGAGAGTTTTAATAATGAGCATTTTTCAAGAACTTACTTTAACGGTAAATAATTTTGTAAAAAAATATATTGCCGATACGGAAGAAATATATTATATCGGCGGAAGCGAGACTCTTCCCCCGCCGCTTTCAAAAGAGGAGGAGGCGGAAATACTGAAAAAATTCCCGTCTGAGGAAACCAAGGCACTTCTGATAGAACGAAATCTTCGTCTTGTTGTGTACATAGCCAGAAAATTCGAAAATACCGGCATTTATGTGGAGGATCTCATATCGATAGGAACAATAGGGCTTATAAAAGCGATAAATACGTTCAATCCCCAAAAAAATATCAAGCTTGCCACATACGCGTCGCGATGTATCGAAAATGAAATACTTATGTATCTGCGTAAAAATTCGAATATCAAAAGCGAGATTTCCATTGATGAGCCTCTTAATGTGGACTGGGACGGAAACGAGCTTCTTCTTTCGGATATACTCGGCACCGACAGCGACATAATCTGCCGCAATATCGAGGACGAGGTTGACCGCAGCCTTTTGCATACGGCTCTGCAAAAGCTCTCCGAGCGGGAGCGGCATATTATAAAGCTGAGATTCGGAATAGGAATAAGCGAGGAAAAAACACAAAAGGAGGTTGCCGATATGCTCGGCATTTCGCAATCATATATATCCAGACTCGAAAAGAGAATTATAAAACGCCTGAAAAAGGAAATAAACAAAATGAATTGAAGCAGTGCAAAACGATCTGTTTTTACGAAAAAAAGCGTTTCCGACAAGACCTTAAGCTTAC
>JAFLUR010000148.1 GCA_022508725.1 Oscillospiraceae bacterium | reverse complement strand
TTCCCATAATTATACCCGTAAAATATAATCCTATCATTACCGCCGCCGCATGTTCCGGAAAAAAAATCGATGTAAAAAAGCCGTACACGGGAAGCTTTGCCGAACAACTCATAAAGGGTGTAAGCAGTATTGTCATCTTTCTGTCACGTTCCGATGAAAGGGTCCTGCTTGCCATTACTCCGGGTACGGTACAGCCGAAGCCTATAAGCATCGGAACGATACTTCTTCCCGACAGACCTATTTTTCTCAGCAGGCGATCCATAATAAACGCAATTCTCGCCATATATCCGCTGTCCTCAAGCATCGAAAGAAAGAAGAACAGCGTTACTATAACGGGCAGAAAGCTCAATACACTTCCCACTCCCTCAAATATACCGTCAATAATGAGCGAATGAATTACGGGATTTACATGAACGTATTCCAGCGCCTCGGATGCCAAATTCGTTATAAGTTCTATTCCGGCTTCAAGCCGGTCTGAAAGCAGTTTTCCGATAACATTAAAGGTCAGAAAGAATATAAGTCCCATAATAACGATAAATGCCGGTATGGCGGTATATTTGCCCGTTAAAATACGATCGATCCTTTCACTCCTTATCCGTTCCTTGCTTTCCTTGGGTCTTACGACCGTTTCGCCGCAGATATTATGTATAAAACCGAAACGCATATCCGCAACGGCAGACGCCCTGTCCATTCCGCTTTCCGTTTCCATCTGCGAAATTATATTTTCAAGCATATCCGATTCATTCTTTTTCAGATTAAGACTTTTGCGTATGATCGTATCTCCCTCGGCAAGCTTTGTTGCCGCGAAACGTATGGGAATATCACCGTGTTTGTTTTCTATCAAGTGCATAATACTGTGTATACACCTGTGAACAGCCCCTCCGTTCCTGCCCTCTCCGCAAAAATCTATTCTCCCGGGGCGCTCTTTATATTTCGCAATATGCATTGCATGATCTACAAGCTCCTTTATGCCCTCATTTTTTGCCGCGGAAATCGGTACGACAGGTACTCCCAGTCTTTCCTCCAGCTCATTTATGTATATCGATCCTCCGTTCTCGCGAACCTCATCCATCATATTAAGCGCGACAACCATAGGTATATCCAATTCCATAAGCTGCATTGTAAGATATAAATTTCTTTCGATATTTGTTGCATCCAGTATATTTATGATACCTTTCGGCTTTTCATTTAAAATATATTCCCTCGTTACAATTTCTTCATTCGTATACGGCGACATCGAATAAATTCCGGGCAGATCCGTTATAAGAGTTCCGGGAAATCCCTTTATAACGCCGTCTTTTCTGTCAACCGTTACTCCGGGAAAATTACCCACACGTTGATTTGCACCGGTAAGACAATTGAATAAGGTGGTCTTTCCGCTGTTCTGATTTCCCGCCAATGCAAAAGTTATCGTTTCATTTTTGGGAAGAGCGTCTTCATCCGATTTTACATGATATTTTCCGCCCTCGCCCAAACCCGGGTGCATAATACGCTTGCTGCGTTTTTTGTTTTCACCGTATTGTTTATTGTATTGTTTATCTTGTGTATCCGGATCGGTTTTTTCAACTTCGATTTTATTGGCATCGGCCTTGCGAAGTGTAAGCTCATATCCGTATATCTTAAATTCCATCGGATCTCCCATAGGCGCAAATTTTACCAATGTGACCATGGTATTCGGTATCAATCCCATATCCAAGAAATGCTGCCTGAGTGCACCCTCTCCTCCGACTGTTTTTATAACGGCGCTCTCACCCGCCGTAAGCTCATCTAAAGTCATTATTCTTATCCACCTCAAAAAATAAAATTTACATGTTAAAATTTTTAAAATCCTCTCAAGAAATTATATTCGACATATAGATTATTATTTCCTCTTTATATTCAAAAATAATATTGCCGATTGCCTGAATCTTTTATTGATGCCCCAATTAAATCACAAATTTCATTTTTATTCATAATATATATTAAAGATATATCATAAGAATATATCTTTAATATATATATAAAGGAGTAATTGTTATGGATGAAAAATTATGTAACATAATCGATAATTTGTTCGGAAACAATGCGGACAGCAACAGCAATGCCGCAGTTCAATCCGAATGTGGCTGCATGAATTCTTCTGATAACAACTGCGGAGCTTCACAAAAAGATATGCCCGGAAGTCTCTGTGTGGGATATGCATATGTTCCGTGGCAGATGCTTAATGAAGTATATACACCCGAAAAAGGTCTTAACTCGGGTACCGTGTTTCCCGAATTGGCGCTGACTATGGAAGAATACGGAAATGTATGCAAATCGGGAGGTGCTTGATATGGAATCAAAAGTTAATAATTCGGAAAGAAATCTCCTCATGCGTAAAATTCAGTCAAACTACTTCTCGGCATATGATCTCCAGCTGTACCTTGACACACATCCCAAGGATCAAAAAGCCTTTAAAATGTTTAGGGAGCTTGTCACAAAGACCAAACAGCTGATAGAAGAGTATGAGAAAAACTATGGTCCTCTTACCGCGTGGAGCAGCATAAAATCGCAGACATATAACTGGCTTGAAGAGCCATGGAATTGGGAAAAGGAGGCGAACAGCTAATGTTTTCATATTTTAAGGGACTGCAGTATCCCATAAAAATAAAAAATCCAAACCCTGAACTTGCAAAAATTGTAATAACGCAATACGGTGGTCCGAACGGCAAAAATTCGAGAAATTTCCTATTCCCAAAACACACACTTTATACTGTCGCTCTCCCCTTTGACTATTTCCTTGAATATTGCCTTTGCCGCTTTGTTTTTATCGACGCGGGCAATGTGATCGTTCCGCAATAATTGCATAAGCCGCATGGGGCTCTCCTTACCGTTTTCTTTATGTATATCCGCTGCATATAAATCAATCTCTTTTTTCAGTCTGCATATTTCCGCGGTAATATTCTCCTTGCTTGCTTTGTATTCTTCAAGTGTATCGACACCGTTCTCATATGCTTCACGAATACGCTCCAATTTCGCTTCAAGCTTTTTTATGAGAAATTCCGAAATTTCCGTTTTTTCCTCCCGGTCCTTTCGTTCGGATACCGCAGCTTCCGATATGACCGGCTCGGCATTTGAAAGCAATATATCCGACAGCGTTGAAAGTATGATGCTTTCAAGCTTTTTTGCGGAAATATATCCGGTTCCCGCACATAAGCCCTTTCCTCTTTTCGAGCAGCCGAAATATCCTCCCTGATATGAGCACACCGCTCCGCACCTCTCACATCTCACTATGCCCGTAAGCCAATGCGACAAATCTTTATCGCTTGATCTTGAATAACTCCGGTATCTCTCTTTACGCCGGCTCAGCATTTTCTGCGCGGTATTCCATGTATCGATATCGATAATTGCCTCATGTGAGCCGTCGGAAACAATAGCTGTTTCAGCGGTATAATCCCTTGACAAAGCCCCTGTGGGATTCCATCTTATCTTTCCTATATAAACGGGGTTGTTAAGCCAATATTCAACCGTTCTGTTCTCTATCGGATTGCCCCTGTGAGTTTTTATTCCCATATCGTTTAATTCCCCGGCAATTTTTAAAAATCCTTTTCCGCCGATATAATCGTTAAATACCTTTCTTATTATGATCGCTTCATCCGGCACCGGAACATATTTATTATCCTTTATCGTATATCCGTATGCGGGAATAGACAATACTCCGCCCCGTTTTGCCTTTTCGGTCATCCCGCGCTTAACCTCTTCCGCAAGATTTATGCTGTAATATTCATCCATTGCCTCTATCATTGCTTCAAACAGAACAGACATCTTGTTGTCACCGACATCTTCGCTTACCGAAACAACATCTATATTAAATTTTTTGAGCATAGACTTATATACAATGCTGTCTTCACGGTTTCTTGCAAATCGGCTGTATTTCCATACAAGAATAATGTCAAACGGTTTAGGTTTGCTTTTGGCTGTTGATATCATTTTATTGAATGCCGGTCTTTTTCCGGTATTTCTGCCGCTTATTCCTTCATCTGAGAATATAAATTCCTCCGCAAGCAGTATATTATTTTTTTCGGCATAGCTTTTTAATGCTTTAAGCTGGCTGTCCGGACTGAATTCCGTCTGATCGTCTGTAGAAACTCTTATATATGCCGCCGCAACTTTCATTTGATATGCCTCCCTGTATTATTTTAAAAGTTTAGGGGGTCATCGATTGTTAATTCATCGATCACCAATTCGATTTTTTTGTTATAATATTCTTCCAAAGCATTTTCCTCTGTTTTTTTTCGCCATTTCACATATTCTGATTCATCCGAAAAATATTCCCGGAATAATACGGTCGTTCCGTCTTTTTTCGCGATGTAACATTTAAAATCCGCCATGAAAAATCACCCTGTTCCGATAATATCGATCTTCAAAGCACCGGGGCAGACAAATCCCGTGTAAATTCCGTCCGTTCGCATTTATACCCGACAGACGTCAGCCTGTCTTGACATACGAAATTTTTGCTTTCCGTCTTTATCTGCCAACGTTTCGAGGACTAGTGTTAAAGATTACCGGCTGTTTAAAGATATAATCATGAACCGGAGATAATATTACCGATTTTTTTGACCCGATACCGTATTCCGAAAAAAATAAACAGGCATGGGATTATTTGTGTGAAATCCCATGCCCAAATCTATACCTGAATTTAGGTAATTTTTATTTCCCGAAAATAATATTCTCTATATAAAATCTCCTATCAACACTTACTTCCGTACATTTTATTGTAATAGCTCCGGTATTCACCCGATATAATTGTTTCCCACCATGTTTTGTTTTCAAGATACCAGCCTATTGTCTTTTTTATACCGTCCTCAAATTTTGTTTCGGGCAGCCAGCCGAGTTCATCATGTATCTTTGTCGGATCGATGGCATATCTCATATCATGTCCCTTTCGGTCCTCAACATATTTTATAAGGCTCTCGGATTTACCGAGCTCTTTGCATATCAGCTTTACTATATCAATATTTCTCATTTCATTATGTCCGCCGATATTGTACACCTCCCCTACTCTTCCCTTGTGTATCACAAGATCGACGGCAGTGCAATGATCCTCGACATACAGCCAGTCACGCACATTAATTCCCTCACCGTAAACGGGAAGCGGTTTGTCATTCAATGCATTTGCTATCATAAGAGGAATAAGCTTTTCGGGGAACTGATACGGTCCGTAATTGTTTGAACAGCGCGATACAGTCACCGGCAATTGATATGTTCTGTTATATGCAAGCACCAAAAGATCCGCCGCCGCTTTTGAACTGCTGTACGGTGAGCTTGCATGTATGGGCGTTTTTTCGGTAAACAGCAGATCGGGTCTGTCAAGCGGAAGATCTCCGTATACCTCATCGGTGCTTACCTGATGGTAACGCTTTATTCCGTATTTGCGGCAGGCATCCGCAAGCACGGCTGTCCCCATTATATTTGTTTGCAGAAAAACGTCCGGATTCTCTATGGACCGATCGACATGGCTTTCCGCCGCAAAATTAACCAGAATATCCGGCTTTTCTTCTTCAAACAGCTTATAAACGGCTTCTCTGTCACAAATATCCGCCTTTACAAACCTAAAATTCTTATTATCCTTAACTGCATCAAGCGTTGAAAGATTACCGGCATATGTCAGCTTATCAAGACATATTATGCGATAATCGGGATATTTTTTCATCATATGGAATATAAAATTACTTCCTATAAAACCGGCTCCGCCTGTAACTGTAATTACCATTTTTCAATCCTCCAATAATGATAGCAAATATTGTCCATACTCCGTCATTTTCAGCTCTTCTCCGCATTTCCTGAGCCGGACGTCATCTATGAACCCTCTTCTCCACGCGATCTCCTCAAGACAGGATATATAAAACCCCTGCATTTCCTGAACTGTCTGAACAAACATACTTGCCTTTATCATTCCGGCAGGCGTCCC
>JAFLUR010000147.1 GCA_022508725.1 Oscillospiraceae bacterium | reverse complement strand
GGATTTCTCCGTCACCGCTTTGAAAAAAGGCGAGCTGAAAAAAAATCCGCCGCCTCCGTTCACGACAAGCTCCATGCAACAGGACGCGTCGAGAAAAATAGGTTTTTCAACGGTCAAAACCATGCAGACCGCTCAGGGACTTTACGAGGGCGTCAATATAGGAAAGCAGGGCAGCGTCGGTCTTATAACCTATATGAGAACCGATTCTCTGCGTATATCGGAGGACGCGCAGCGTGATGCGGTAAGCTTTATAAAGGAAAACTACGGCGCCGAATACAGCGATCCGAAGCAATTCAAAACAAAGAAAAATTCACAGGACGCGCACGAGGCGATACGCCCCACAATGATAAATTTGAAACCCTCCGATATCAAGGATAAGCTGACAAACGATCAGTTCAAGCTGTATAAGCTCATATGGGAAAGATTTATGGCATCGCAAATGCCCGCAGCCGTTTTCGATACGGTGAACGCGACTCTTTCCTGCTCCGGTCACACCTTCAAGGCAAGCGGTTCGCTGATGAAATTCAAAGGCTATACCCTTATATATACCGAGGGAACGGACGAGGCGGAGGAAAAGCTGAAAATGCTTCCGGCTCTTTCGGAAAATCAGGTGCTCACACAGACCGACTGCGAGGCGAAGCAGCACTTTACACAGCCGCCGCCGAGATTTACCGAAGCGTCGCTCGTAAAGGAGCTTGAAGAAAACGGAATAGGCAGACCGAGCACATACGCTCCGACCATATCCACCATAATTTCAAGGGGATATGTGGTAAGAAACAAAAAACAGCTCGTTCCGACCGAACTCGGAAAAATCACGACGGATATAATGAAAAACAATTTCAGGGATATTGTTGATGTTGAATTTACCGCGGGAATGGAAGAGCAGCTTGACGAGGTGGAGGACGGAAAGAGAGAATGGCGCAGGGTGATAAAGGAATTTTATCCGCCGTTTGAGGAAAATCTCGAAAAGGCGAAAACCGATATAGCCAAAATCAAAATAAAGGATGAGGTTTCGGACGTTATATGCGAAAAATGCGGCAGAAACATGGTTTATAAAATAAGCAAGCACGGAAAATTCCTTGCCTGCCCGGGTTATCCCGAGTGCAAAAACACCAAATCCATACGTCACGGCACGGGTGTTGAGTGTCCCAAATGCGGAGGAGAAATTCTTATCAAAAAGTCAAAAAAGGGCAAGACATACTACGGATGCGAACATTCTCCGAAATGTGATTTTATGCTGTGGGACGAACCGGTAAAGGATGAAAAATGCCCACGCTGCGGAAGCTTGCTTTTGAAGAAAAACGGCAAAAATCCCAAGCTCATATGCACAGGCGAAAGCTGCAATTATGAAAGGGTGATAAAAAAGTGAAGATAATAGGCGGCGGTCTTGCCGGCTGTGAGGCGGCATGGCAGGCGGCGAACAGGGGGATCGAGGTTTCTCTTTACGAAATGAAGCCGCATAAACGCACCCCCGCGCACAAAAGCGATATGCTCGCGGAGCTTGTATGCTCAAACTCACTCAAAGCCGACCGGATAGAAAACGCCTGCGGTCTTTTAAAGGAGGAAATGCGTTTATTATCCTCGCTTATAATCGAGGCGGCGGACAGAACCCGCGTTCCCGCCGGCGGTGCGCTTGCCGTTGACCGTGATCTGTTTGCCGGATATATAACGGAAAAAATCAAAAATCATCCGAATATCCGGCTTATAAACGAGGAAGCGATTTCTTTGGATCCCGATGAATACACGGTAATCGCTGCGGGCCCGCTTGCATCCGAGCCGCTTTTTGAGGCAATAAAACGGCTTACCGGAACGTCCGACCTTTATTTTTACGACGCCGCCGCCCCGGTCGTAACACGCGAAAGCATCGATCCGCACGCCTCATTTGCCGCCGCCCGATACGGACGCGGCAGCGCGGATTATATAAACTGTCCCATGACAAAGGCGGAATACGATATATTTTATGACGCTCTTATCTCGGCGGAAACCGTTCCTTTGAAGGAATTTGAAAATCAAACCGTTTTTGAGGGATGTATGCCGGTCGAGGTCATGGCAAAGCGTGGTGAAAAAACGCTGACTTTCGGACCTTTAAAGCCCGTGGGACTTATCGACCCGCGCACGGGAAAGGACGATGCGTATGCGGTGGTCCAGCTGAGGCAGGATAATAAGGAGGCTACATTGTATAATATGGTCGGATTTCAGACAAATCTGAAATTCGCAGAGCAAAAACGCGTATTCTCGCTTATACCCGCGCTTAGGAATGCCGAATTCGTGCGCTTCGGCGTCATGCACAGAAATACTTACATCAATTCACCCATGCTTCTCAACAGCCTTTATCAAATGAAAAAGTACCCCAAAATATTCTTTGCGGGTCAGATAACGGGGGTCGAGGGGTATGTCGAGTCGGCGTCAAGCGGTCTGCTTGCCGGAATAAACGCCGCAAGGATTATCCGCGGTAAGGAACCGATACAGCCGAGTTCAAAAACCGCCATAGGCGCGCTCTGCAATTATATAAGCGATTCCTCGATAACGAAATTCCAGCCGATGAACAGCAATTTCGGCATAATCGAATCGCTCGGCGAAAGGATACGCAAAAAAGAGGAGCGTTATTTTAAAATCGCTCAAAGAGCATTGGACACAATAAAAGAAATATATTCCAAAGAAATACGGGAGGAAAAATAATGGACAACAATCAAAAGAATCAAAACGAAATTCAAAACAAGAAAGATCAAGGCGGCATAAACAAAAAGGCCGTTGCCGCCGTTGCCGCGGCGCTTGCGATCGTTATTATCGTATGGGCGGCGGTATCGCTTTCGGGCAAAACAAACGACAGCTCAAAAAGCAATCAAAATACCGATGGGGCACAGACGTCCGATGTTCAAAACGGTAACTCGGAAGATGATGTAAACCCCGATGCCAAACCCGTTTTCAAATTCTTCTATTCGGCGTCTGCGGAAAATGCGGGCGAGGTACTTGCCGCCGTTGAGGAATTGCGTGCGGAATACGGAGACAGAGTGGATTTTGACATAAACGATATCGACGAGCATCCGGAATATGTGGAGCAGTTCTCGGTCATCGCTCCGCCTCAGCTTTATATGCTCAAGAGAAACGGAGATTTTGCCGATATGAAATTCGGAACCGCAGACAAAAACGAGCTTGAGGACGCCGTAAAAAAAGCTCTCGAATAAAAAGCTTTTGAATAAATAACATACTTTCTCCCAATAATATCAGTATCAATATCGATCGATACGGAAGGAGAGAATTTATCGTATGTTTCAATTCCGAACAGACCTTGCGCTCGAAGCGCATGAATTATACTCAAAGGATAAGAATATCGCCGACGGCATACAAGTCGGCTCATATAAAAACGACGGCATAACCGTTACGGAGATACGGATAACGAATAAAAGCGGTGAAAAGCTGCTGGGAAAACCCATCGGCAGTTATGTTACGATCGATGCTCCCAATCTCTTGTATTCATCGTC
This sequence comes from Oscillospiraceae bacterium, assembly GCA_022508725.1. GTDB lineage: Bacteria > Bacillota > Clostridia > UBA1381 > UBA1381 > JAFLUR01. The sequence goes on along the minus strand of JAFLUR010000147.1, from coordinate 2,477 downwards.
GGATTACAAAAATGCCTGCCGTATTCTTGCGGACGAGCTGAAAAAAATATATCCCATAGGCGATGATACAAGCATTTTGGCGGTATGTCTCGGAAACCGGGATATAACTGCGGACGCTTTGGGAGTCAATGTCTTTAAAAATCTTATGGTTACACGCCATATAAAAAAATATATCCCCGAGCATACCGATAATTCGATACGTTCGGTTTCCGCCGTTGCTCCCGGGGTCATAGGCACAACGGGAATCGAGACAGCCGATATAATAAAGGGTATAGTTTCCGAAACAAAGCCGGACGTTATTTTTGCGGTGGATTCCCTTGCCGCGCGCAGTCTTGACAGAATAAGCACGACAATACAGATAGCCGACACCGGTATCGCGCCGGGCGCCGGAATAGGCAATTTTACGGCGGCTCTCAATGAGGAAACACTCGGAGCGAAGGTTATAGCCATAGGAGTCCCCACCGTTGTCGATGCCGTTACGATAGTAAACGACAGTATAGGCATGCTCAGCGGAATGATGAAAAACAAAATTACGGAAAGCGAAATGCTCAGTGAAACACAGCTCAGGAAAATATCCGACATGGTGGAAAAATCCATAAGCAAAAATATCGGCTCGCTTATCGTCACCCCGAAGGAAATAGACAGAATTATACAAAAGGTTTCAAAGACGGTTGCCAACGGCATAAATCTTGCCGTTCACAGCAATCTGTCGCTTGAAGATATAGACGGATATATAAATTAAAGGAGGATTGATTTTATGATAAATACCGTTGATATAAACGGGAATATAACGCTCTCGTATATCCCTATGAAAAAGCTTAAAACAACCTCTGTGGGGGTATATTTACATAGACCCCTTACAAGAGATGAAGCCGCGAAAAATGCGCTTTTGGCGTATGTTCTTCACAGAGGATGCGCCGAATATCCGACAACAAGGGCTATGGCGGAAAAGCTGGAGGATCTATACGGCGCATCATTGTCATCGGGTGTTTCAAAGGTCGGAGAAACGCAGATCCTTTCGGTTACGGCAAGCTCCATTTCCGACAGATATGCCCCGGACGGCGAGCCTCTCATCTCCGAACTTACGTCGCTCCTTTTGTCAACGCTTTTCGAGCCGCTTACCGAGGACGGCATATTCAAGAAAATATACGTTGAGCAGGAAAAACAGACCCTCAAAGATAATATCGAAAGCGTTATAAACGACAAACGCGCATACGCGCAGCTCAGATGCGCCGAAATAATGTGCCCGGAAGAGGCTTACGGAATAAGAAAATCCGGATATCCCGAGGATGTCGATAAAATAAGCGCCGAGGAGCTTTACAATCATTACCGGTCGATAATATTGTCCTCGAAAACAGATATATTCGTTGCGGGCGACGCGGATATAAACGCACTTTGCAAGGATATAAAAGGCTATATAAGCAATTATGATTTCACTCCGTGCCGGTATCCGTCAACCGTTATCAAACCCCAAAGCGGAAACGTCAAAAACGTAACCGAATCGCTTGACGTGACGCAGGGCAAGCTCTCCGTGGGATTCAGGACCGGCATTACTCCGGAAAGCGAAAAATACCCGGGACTTGTCGTCGCAAACAGTGTTTTCGGCTCGGGCGCTCACTGCAAGCTGTTCAATACCGTTCGCGAAAAAATGAGTCTTGCGTACTATGCGTCAAGTCAGCTCGATAAGGCTAAGGGCGTCATGTTCGTAAATGCGGGAATAGAATTCGATAATTTTGACAAGGCGTACAATGAGATCATCAGACAGCTGGAGCTTGTAAAGAACGGTACGATCACCGATACCGAGCTTACCGCGGCAAAAAATGCCGTTATAAACTCTCTCAACTCATATTACGACAACGAAGGTCATATAATCGTCTATTACCTGACCGAACGTCTTTTGGGAACAAATAACGATATAGAATCCTTAAAGGAACGCATCCGAAACGTAACGACGGACGATATTACCGAAGCGGCAAAGGAAATAGCTCTCGATACTGTATATTTCCTAAAAGGAAAGGAGTAATAATATGCGGCTCACAAAAAAAGAAGACAAGATCACCGGTGAAGTCCTGTACTCGGGCAGACATGAAAGCGGACTGGAAATATATATAATGCCCAAAAAGGATTATTCAAAGGGGTACGCCCTTTTCGGAACACGCTACGGCTCGGTGGACTCGAATTTCATTATACCCGGCGAAAGCGAAATAACCCATGTTCCGGACGGGATCGCGCATTATCTCGAACATAAAATGTTCGATCAGCCGGACGGCTCAAACGCGTTTGACGAATTTGCCCGTCTCGGAGCAAACGCCAATGCATTCACAAGCTTTAACATGACGGCATATCTCTTTTCCGCGACCGATAATTTTTACGAAAGCCTCGCTCATCTTATAAAATATGTGGGATCGCCGCATTTCACCCCGGAAAGCGTGGAAAAGGAGCGGGGAATCATCGGGCAGGAGATAAAGATGTATGAC